>CAMHCL010000018.1 GCA_946183625.1 uncultured Lachnospiraceae bacterium | reverse complement strand
TAGAATTACTAATTCTATAATTATCAACCTCTTCCTGAGTGATTGTTTCATCACCCAGATTTCTATTTATGAGTTCTTTTGCATATGATACATCATTATCATAAGGAACCATTACGTAACAAGCCTGACCAACTGATGCACAAACCTGACTCGAATCAGAACCGCTTACACTGTAAGTAATGATTGACCATTCACTGTTAGTCTGTAACTGATCCTGAACAAGCTTACCAATCTCGTCCTTTTCCATATTTGTCTGGAAAGAATCTGACATACTATCCATAACACCTGCATAGTTTGTCAACATCTGTGAAGACTGCATCTTCTGAACGATAGCCTTGATAACCTCCATCTGATTACGTCCACGCTGACGGTCACCATCTCTGAATGCCATTCTACATCTTGCAAAGCCAAGTGCCTGTTCACCATTCAAATGATTAACGCCTTCAACGTAACTATATGTGCCCTCTTCTGTTGTTGAAGTAAATGCATATTCAGAATAAACATCGATTCCACCAAGCTGATCAACTATGTTCTGGAATCCTGTAAAGTTAACTCTTACATAGTAAGTAAGATCTGTATCGTATAACTGCTCAAGAGTTTCCATCGAAGCATTGATTCCATAGATACCTGCGTGAGTCAGCTTATCCTTCTTGTTTCCAACTGCCGGAAGATCAACATAGTAATCTCTAGGTGTTGATATAAGAACTATCTGCTTAGTACTATTATTTACAACAGCAATGATATTAACATCACTACGTGCCTGTGCATTAACACCACCAAATGTATCAATACCACTAAAGTACATACAGAATCTGTCAGGATCCTGTGCAACTTCCTTTTCTACTTCCTTTTTAACCTTGTTCTCCATTATGGTCTTAAGTTTATCAGTTGAATAATTCTCATATCCCTCTGTCTCATCGAGAGAAGAAATGATTCCGGAGTTTGCAATCATGGCCTGAACATAACCACCTTCAAATGCACCAAGCATCTCTATCAGTGAATCAAACTCTTTAACTTCAATATTTGTTGACAGATCATTATTAATCTCTTTTATAGTTTCATTTACATCGTCTGCATCAACAGATGCGAGCTTACCAAATACGTAACTCTTCTCAACTGCTTCATTAATAGAACTTACTTCGTCATCCTTTGCAACATATACTTTGATTTCAGCGACTTCAGTATTGTTACCTGTAATCTTATCAATTGCCTTGTTAGTAACAGTCAAATAATATATTGCTATTCCTAAAAAGATAATAAAGATAGATGCTATTACAATTCCAGGTATTCTTGCCTTTTTGTATTTCATCATACATACTACAAGAATAGGTATAACACATAATAGAATTGCTCCTATTATTCCCTGAACAGGTGTTACCATCTTAGTATAGAGGACCATGCCCACAACTATAAAAGATAGTATTAATTCGATTGCTGCTAAAATAACTCCTGCAACCTTGGATTTACTAATCCTGTTTTTAACTTCTGCTTTGCCTTCTCTTTTACCTTCCATTAATTCCAACCCTTTCATTTTATCGATTGATAGAATACTAAATGTTGTGTCTAAAACAACCGACACCATGTCATATAGTGCCTTAAAACTGCTGACACTTCGACACTTACATAATATTATCATATATTACAAAATTATCAATTGTTTTTTGTTTAAAATGTGTTACTATTTCTAAAGACAAAAGACAGTTGTATGAAGGAGTACAGGATGAAAGAATCCCTTGTAAAATATACTGAACAACTTAAGATCAATCTGACCGAAGATCAGCTGGAGCAGTTCCAGACCTACTACGAAATGGTTGTTGAGAAGAATAAAGTCATGAATCTCACTGCCATTACCGAAAAGGAAGAATTTGCTCTAAAGCATTTCGCAGACAGTCTGTCAGTAGTAGCTGCATTTGACGGAACGTCTTATCTGTCAGAACGCGCGTTAAATGTAATAGATATCGGAACGGGTGCCGGCTTCCCTGGAATACCACTGAAAATAGCATTTCCGAATCTTAAGGTCACATTGCTTGATTCACTGAACAAGCGTGTGTTGTTCCTGCAGGAGGTTATAGATGAGCTGGGGCTTACTGATATAGAAGCAATTCATGCCAGGGCTGAAGAAGGTGCAAGAACAAAATTAAGAGAGAGCTTCGACCTTGCTGTATCCCGTGCAGTAGCCGCACAGTCCATATTGTCAGAGTACTGTCTTCCATATGTGAAGAAGGGTGGCCTTTTCGTAGCCTATAAGTCAGGGGATATAGAAGAAGAATTAAATGCATCGACTAAGGCAATCGGAATTCTCGGTGGCAAGATAAAGGATACTGTATATATAACCCTGCCGGATTCAGATATCAGTAGAAGCTTCGTGCTTACTGAGAAGATAAAACCTACTTCAGGCAAATATCCACGTAAGCCGGGAACCGCAAAAAAAGAACCCCTCTAGGGTTCTTTTTTTATGCTGCTTACTTCTTCTGCAGCTTTAACTCACGTTCTTTCTTTTTATTCTGAACAGTTATTTTCTTTCTCTTTATATCCTCTAGTTCAGATTTCTGACAAGGTCGAGTTTTCTTTAAAAGAAATATATTGTCGGTGCTGTCTCCTACCTTCTTTATCTTTATAGTAGAAACCATGTATCCATGGATAAGGCACCTGCCAACGCCATACTCTATAGAATTCAGCGCCTGGAACCAGTTGATCTTCTTTGACAGCTTTCTGCCACATTTAACACATCGAATTGTGGAAACACCGGGCTCAGCCATAGCTGCAATTCTTGAAGGATACTCCATTGTTATCTCTTCCAGGACTCCATCATGAAACTCTGATATTTCCTCATCCTTTCTCTTCGGATGTCTATATATATCAAATGTATATTTGTCCATGAAGTTACCCAGTTTAGCCTGCTTCATTACCGCCGCCGTGTATCTGGCATCTGATATTGCAGTATGGAAGGGCTCATTTTCCTCCAACCCCAGACTTACCACCGCTTTCTCCAGCTTGCTTATGGATCCATGATCATACTTATCAGCATATATCTGCTGTACATTATAGAACTTAACCGGATATGGCAGCTTCTCCATATAGTAGAAATCCATGTTGTTCTGAAGATAGTAGAGATCTGATGGACCCCATGTGCAGACTACAAAATCCTCGCCACATTTCTTACCACACCATTTGAGGAAATTGGTACAGGCTTCCTTAAATGGAATACCATCATTCTTCAGATCCTCTTCACTATAACTCAGGATTTCCTTTATCATTTTGTGGAACTTAGGATAAATCTTCGGTTTTATAAGTGTATGAAAATCGTCGATTATATCCAGCTTATCATTTAATTTTACTGCGCCTATCTCGATGATCTCGAAAGGCATTCTGGGATGGGAACCTGCATTGCCTCTAGGACTCTGGTTCCACTCTAAGTCAAATACTATGTAGTTCATAATCTTTTCCGCTACTGTGTTCAGTAACTTCTTTCTATATATTTAATGATATATACTTATCCAGCCACTATATATTATCATATTTTCAGATATAACATTAACATATTTATATCGGCTGGTGAAACCCCGGATATTCTGGATGCCTGTCCTATAGATTCCGGACGAACAGCTTCCAGCTTCTGCCTTGCTTCAATTCTGAGGTTTCTTACATCACTATAATCTATATCTGCAGGTATCTTCTTCTTCTCCATCTTCTGGAAATGTAATACCTGCTTCATCTGTCTGTCTATATAACCTTGATACTTAATGGTAATATTGATCTGTTCCTTAATCTCCCTAAGTATACCAGGTGTTATATCGTCGCCGAACTCTCTTGCTATGTCCGGTCTATCCGGATCCAGCTCTTCAACAGTTTCATAAGTGAATTCCGGCCTTCTTATTATATCAGAAAGTGAAACTCCCGTCCCCAGTGGAGTGCTTCTGTGAGATGTCAGGAATTCCTGATTCTTCTTTGCAGCACCGATAGCCACATTATTAACTCTTTCGATCTCACTTTCAATCAGTTTTCTCTTACGACAGAACCTGTCATATCTCTCTTCATCTATAAGTCCTATCTCATGGCCTATATCTGTAAGTCTGAGATCCGCATTATCCTGTCTTAGCAGAAGTCTGTACTCAGCTCTGCTGGTCATCATTCGATAAGGTTCTTTCGTTTCTTTCGTTACCAGATCATCTATCAGGACTCCAATATATCCATCTGATCTGCTAAGCACTACAGGCTCCTTCTCCTCCAGAAGTCTGGCAGCATTTATTCCTGCCATAAGTCCCTGTGCTCCGGCTTCCTCGTAACCGCTGCTTCCATTTATCTGTCCTGCAAAGAACAGGCCTGCCACATTTTTATGTTCCAGACTGTGCTTCAGACTCGTTGCTGATATGCAGTCATACTCAATGGCATAAGCCGGTCTTACGATCTTGGCATTTTCAAGTCCTGGTATGGACTGAACCATTTTATACTGTACATCCTCCGGCATGGATGAAGATAATCCGTCGAGGTACATTTCACTGGTATACTCGCCCTCCGGCTCCAGGAACAGCTGATGCCTGTTCTTGTCCGGGAACTTCCTTACCTTATCTTCTATTGAAGGACAATATCTCGGACCCGTTCCGACTATGACGCCGGAGAAAAGTGGAGATCTGTCTATATTCTCATTAATAACTCTGTGGGTCTCCTCGCTGGTATAAGTCAGCCAGCAGGATATCTGATCTCTGGTAATATCCTCTTCTGAATTGGTGAAGGAGAATGGCTGTATGTGATCATCGCCCTTCTGCTCACTCATCTTGGAATAATCCACAGTGTTGCCGTCGATTCTAGGCGGCGTTCCGGTCTTAAATCTGCGAAGCTCGATTCCCGCATCCGTCATGGATCCGGACAGCAGGTTCGCTGCCATAAGTCCATTCGGACCTGTATAAGTTATCGTATCTCCATAGATACACATAGCCTTTAAGTATACTCCTGTGCAGAGCACAACAGCCTTTGCATGATACACTGCCCCGGAAGCAGTAACCACACCAGCCACCCGCTTTCCAGCAGGTCTTGCACCGGATTCATTATCTTCCTTCGTCTCTTCCACATCCTCTACCAGAAGAGCTGCAACCTCAGCCTGTCTAAGGGTCAAATGTTCTTCTGCCTGAAGTGTCATCCTCATCTGCTTGGTATATTCGCCCTTGTCAGCCTGAGCTCTTAGAGAATGAACTGCCGGGCCCTTCGATACATTTAACATCTTGGACTGGATGTAAGTCTTGTCGATATTCTTACCCATCTCACCACCAAGCGCATCGATTTCACGAACCAGATGCCCCTTGGAGCTTCCGCCAATATTCGGATTGCAAGGCATGAGAGCAACACTATCCATGCTTACAGTAAACATGATAGTTTCATGGCCAAGCCTTGCTGCTGCAAGAGCTGCTTCGCATCCGGCATGTCCGGCTCCAACTATTACGATGTCATAGGTTTCTTCGACGTTCATAATATTTCCTTTTGCATTATTCGTGGTAACGCAATTCCCATTCTTATGTCCGCATCGCTTATCGCCTGTTCTTAAGCAAGCTTAAACAGGCTTATTCGCGATGCTCTACTGCTGCTATCGCAGCACAGAATCATGGGAATTGTGTTACCTGCTTTGCAGGTTATATGAGAAAATCCAGCATATCCATCCTGCAAGCAGTCTGTTATGCTGTTTTTCTCATATACCACGAATAATAACTACTTTCCCATACAGAAGTCTTTAAAAATCTTATCTGCCAGATCATCCTCAAGGGTTTCTCCTATTATCTCCCCGAGAGATTCATAGGCAGCCATCATATCTATAGTATAAAAATCTTCGCCCATTCCGGCAGCAATGCTATCCTTTACTCTGGTAAGACTGTCCAGAGCAGCCAGCAGTGATGCCTTGTGACGGGTGTTTGTAATATATATCTGATTATTAAAATCTATATCTCCACGGAAGAACATATCTTCTATGGTGCTTCTAAGCTCCTCCAGACCTGTGCCTTCCTTGGCTGAAATGTAAATACCAGGGATATCGCTGTCATCTCCGGTTATCTTCTTATAGTCAGCCATAAGCTTGTCACGATCTATCACCATATCCAGATCAGACTTGTTGATGAGCATGATCACCTTCTTGCCCTTAAGCTGGGACATAACAAAATGATCCTGTTCAGACAGATCCTCCGAACCATCTACTATATATAAGATAAGATCGGCATCTGTAATGGAGCTCCGGGCTCTGTCCACACCTATCTTTTCAACCACATCTTCTGTTTCTCTAATTCCGGCTGTATCAATAAGCTTCAGAACCGTACTTCCTAAATGAATATATTCCTCAAGAGTATCTCTTGTAGTACCTTCTATATCAGATACTATAGCTCTATCCTGTCCCACAAGAAGATTCAGAATAGAGGACTTACCTACATTTGGCTTTCCTGCAATTACAGTACTGATACCATTCTTAAGGACGCGTCCCTCATCATAAGTCAGAAGAAGTTTTTCAATACGATCATATACCTCATCTATTATCACACTAAGCTTTAAATCGTAATTATCAAGACTATAATTCTCCGGATCATCAAGAGCAGCCTCTATGAAAGCAGTCTCATGAAGGATTGTATCTCTAAGCTCAGTAATCTCGGTCCTCAGTCTGCCTGACAGCTGCTGGAGTGAAGACTTTAATGCCCTATCACTCTCTGCACTTATGACATCCATAACAGCCTCTGCCTCAGTCATGTCTATACGGCCACCCATATATGCACGACGCGTGAACTCTCCCGGCTCGGCAGGACGAACACCTCTCGACAGAAGCAGGTCCATGATCCTTCTGATAACAAAAGGGCCACCATGTGTGCTTATCTCTACTGTATCTTCTGTTGTATATGTGTGGGGATGTTTCATTACAAGAACTATGACTTCATCGACGGGATCCTTGGTGTCAGGATTTACGATATGCCCATAAGCCGCAGTGAAGGTTTCCATGTCTCGGATACATTTTTTTCCATCAAAAATACCATCACATATACGTATTGCATCACTTCCGCTAACACGTATCATGCCGATGGCTGATCTACCTGAGGCTGTAGCTATACCGCAAATTGTGTCTTCTGACATAGGCTTCATATGGTTTTCTCTTCTCTTACAGATATTATTAACAGCAAGACATGATCCATTCTTTAATGCGCATTGCGAATAATAAGAAAGAGCCAAAAACCTTGCCTACACAAAGTCCTCAGCCCTCCTGGAGTGGGCCGCCGGGGGCTCGAACCCCGCACACCCTGATTAAGAGTCAGGTGCTCTACCAAATGAGCTAGCGGCCCGTAAATGTATGTATTTTTGAATACTAGAGCATTATATTACAGTGATTTTTTAAATGCAACCCCTTTTTCTTAATTTTTTAATATTTATATACATCTACCAAAATTTACCACAGATTTATTATATTTTTAACATATTAATTACATAAGGATCAAAAGTCAAAAAGCGTTTTTGCTTGCAAGAAAAGCGTTTTGACTTTTTGACCCACCGAAATATGAGGAAGTAGCAGTTTTCGCAGAAAACTTGCGGATTCCGAATATTTCGAGGATTGCGAGAATTGCTTTAGCAATGGAGCAATCCGTATGTAATTAGAATCAAAAAGAAAAAGAAGCTTCGATTTGAAGCTTCTTTTCGTAAGGCATAAATTACTTCTTCTTCTTCTTTGGCTTTGTGTTAACAAGCTCCTTGAGAGCCTTACCAGCCTTGAACTTAGGTGTCTTAGCAGCCTTAATCTTGATTGTCTCACCTGTCTGAGGATTACGAGCTGTTCTTGCTTTTCTTTCCCCTGTCTCAAATGTACCGAATCCGATAAGCTGAACCTTACCACCATTCTGCATCTCTGCTGATACAACGTCGATGAATGACTTTACAGCTGCCTCAGAGTCCTTCTTTGAAAGACCTGTCTGTTCTGAAATAGCTGCTACAAGTTCTGTCTTGTTCATTTTACTACCTCACTATTACATTATATTTTTTTTTGTCTCTTAAGACTGTCCCCATTATACTTGATATTTCTGCATGTTTCAAGTATATATAACAAAAACTTTGCGTTTTTCGTAATAATTTGAAACAATTTATTAATAATTTATACTGCTTTATTTTATACTCCCGCAATCCTCTCCAGAATTTCCCTGTCAACCCTGTAAGGGACCTTCTCGATTCTTGCCGGTTCTGCAAGTATGTCCTTTATAGAATTCTCAAGTATTATCTGATAACGTATCCTGTCTATATCCAGCCTGCAGGTCTTCTGAATGAATTCCTCAAAACTCTCAATATCAGGAAAATCCATAGCTCTGAGCAGATCCCTCTGGGTTCTCTCATCAGCATATTTTACGAATCTGGCCTGAAATACGCCGATTGCCAGTCCATGTGGTACATGCTCTTCATAGGTCAGGCGATAGCTCAGCGCGTGTGGAAGGCTGGTTCCGGTTATTGCAATAGCCTTTCCAGCGATCATAGATGCTTCAAGCATATCCATGTATACATCTGTTTCAGAAACTCCTCTTAGAAATGCCAGTCTCTCTGCAGGTTTTCCCAGGATCACCTCTTTGCCTTTTGCCCAAAGCTTAAGACCCTCGATAACATAACCTCTGCTTTCAGAATTGGCATTTACATTTATATAACTTTCAATCAGATGACCCATAGCATCAATTGCCGTATTTGTAAGAATATGAGCCGGCGCAGGAATCAGATATCGCGGATCTAGAAGCGCCACCTCTGGGAATATTCTCCTAGGACTACTCTTCTTGGTCCTAAGGTCATGTCTGGTGATGACCGCAACGCCTGTAACCTCTGATCCAGTACCACAGGTAGTAGGAATCTCCACAACCGGCAGTGCATAATCATCACGACCACTTTCATAAAGAGCCTCCCAGGATTCATCACTGTGGTAGATCATATATGCTATGGCCTTGGCCGCATCCATAGGAGAGCCGCCACCTATACCGATAACAAAATCCACGCCCTTGGAAACTCCGAAATCTCTGGCTTCCATAACAGTCTCCACAGACGGATTCTCCTCAACCTTGTCGAAAACCTCATACTTGGTTCCCGTCTCATCCATAGCCCTCTGCACATCAAGCAGTGCACCATTATGCTTCGCAGAATAGCGCCCTGTAACGATAAGTGCCTTCCTTCCATATCTGGCTATATCCTTTGCATGCTCAACAATCGCATGCTCACCCTTAAATATTTTAACTGACATAATACATTCTCCAAATTATATATTAATTCGTATTTGCAAATACCTCTTCCATTTCGTAGTAAAGTTTACGAAGCATTTCATCTGACAGGTCTGTCTCATTCAGGATTGTGTATCTGTCAGGACGACTTGCTGATGCTCCCTGCCATGCTTTTATAAAGATTTCCTCAGTTATCTTCCAGTCTGAAGGAACAACAGGAATATCATATTCCTTGATAATACGGGTTATCTTCGCAATATTTCTATTCTGAAATTTACAAGCTCCATAGCTTCCCATGGCAACAGCTATTCCATGAGGCACATTAACATACTCTGCATAATTTTCCTCAAGAGCATGACAGAATAGATGTTCTGAACCACTGCTAGGTCTCGAAGTTCCTGCAATCTCCATAGCAAGACCACCCATTACCAAAGCCTGAGTGAGTCGCTTAATAAAATCTACACTCATAAGCTCCTTCATATCGTTATATGCTATAGAGTTGAATGCCATCTTGGATATCATATAAGCAAAGTCATCTACGTGATCCTTACCTGCCATGTGAGCTATCTTCCAGTCGTTAAGCGCTGTATATTTACTGATGGTATCACCAACTCCGGCCAGCAGCTGTCTCTTAGGCGCACCTTCTATTACTCCCGCATCTACGAGTATGGCATCCGGTATTGTACATTTAAATGTTTTCCGCGCCTTTCCTTCTGTTTCAAGCACTGAAACAGGCGATGCAAGGCTGTCATTACTCAATGTTGTTGGAAGAGATATGAGCTGGGCCTTACTTACAAAGGCAGCAAATTTGGCAAGATCAAGTACAGTGCCACCCCCGAATCCGATCACAACATTGATGTCATTCATAGTAATATATTTTGCCAGAGCAACTGCACTATCATATGACGCCTGCTGAATAAGGTACATTTCACTATTCGGAAAACTTTTTTCTATCCCTTCAAGGATTGAACTGAATATGCTCTTCAGATTTTCCTCTGTAACTATAATTGTTTTTTTCTTATTTATATCCGGAATCGCGTCCTCCATAACCTCCGGAATTCTTCCAAATATTCCATCATCAACAATAAGATGATATGGTAGTCTGAACTGATGCATTTTTCCACCTTCCCTCTGCTATAAAAAGAAAAACAGCGTCCAACCAAAATGGTCTTACGCTGTTTCCTTACGTCCCCGAGGGGATTCGAACCTCCGACCTACCGCTTAGGAGGCGGTCGCTCTATCCAGCTGAGCTACGAGGACATTGAATCCGCAGAGAATATTTTACTTTAGCAAACCATTTTGGTCAAGCTATTATTCATCCATAAGTCTTTCGATCATACTCCAGAGAGCTTCTGCAGAATTGAAGTTATCCGGTATCAGTTCTGCAGGAGATACAGTAATGTCATACTCCTCTTCTAAAGCTGCCACAAGCGAAATGATCGCAAAAGAATCCAGGATGCTGTCGTCAACAAGAGTTGTGCAGTTTCTTACGTCCTCGCCTGGTACGATCTCCTCTAAAATCTCAATTAATCTTTCCATAGTAAACCTCCATATTACTTAGCTGTTCCATCATTAAGTCCGTTAATCTCTCGATGCTCGCGTACAAGCTGCGTCTCTCCGGTTTCAAGTTCTACAACTATTGCCGGGATGTCACGGCTCAGGAACAGGGATATTCCTTCAGTTGCACTGTAAGCACCACACTTATTAAAACACAGTACATCCCCTATTTCAAGAGTCGGAAGCTGTACACTTCTGACCAGTACGTCATTTACTGAACATAGGGAGCCACATAGAGTATAAGCTACAACCTCATCATCCACAGCCCCTGAGTCATTTCCCATTTTGATAACATCGATATAAGGAACCTTCATTCCCGCCATGCTTCCGAAGTAATTGATCTGATGTATGCCTCCATCCAAGATTACATAGTTTGCACCATTGGTATTCTTCAGATCATTAACTGCGGTAAAGTACTTTCCTGACGTAGCTGCAAGGAATCGGCCATGTTCAAATGTAACGGCTCCGTATATTTCCTTAAGTCCCGTATCTTCTATAATTCCATTCAGCGCTTTGAGGGTAGTTTCATCCACATCATCAGCATTGCCGCCCTTCGGATCAACGAAGTAATCTATACCAAGTCCCGGACCATATTCCAGTTCCAGACTTTGTCCGAACTCTGCCTTAAGTGTCTTTCCAAAATCAGCCAGGAAATGTAGCTCTGACTCAATCTTTGCCAGCTTCTTCTGGGTTCCTGAAAAGAAATGGATTCCCACAAGATTGAGGTTTGATGAATCGATCACCTTCTGACAAATAGTTTTGAAGGTATCTTCATCAACGCCGAACTGATTTCCAGATGACAGTCTTACATAACAATCCAGCTTAATCTCTTCTTCTGCCGCACACTTCTCAAGTATGTCAAAATGCTTTTCAGACTCAATGGTAAATGCACCATCTGCACCGCCTAGACTAAGAATTCTCTTCATGCTGTCATAGGTCTTATTAACTCCGGACACCAGCAGTCTGTCTGGTGATACACCATTTCTTATACATATCTCATATTCTCCCGGTGAGCAAACCTCAAGTCTGTCAGCATACTCTGCCATATATGGTGCCAGCACTGGTGCTGCCTTCATGGCATAACATACAGCTATTCCCGGAAGAGAATCACGGACCAGTTCGGTCCTTGCCCTTAACTCCTTTAAATCATATAGATAGAAGGGAGCTTTATATTTTTCAACGATACATTTCACATCCATATGGATACTCCTTATATTCCAAAATCCTATTTACGCTTTAACGGTCCAACATTATGAATCCTGCATGAAGTCCTCTATGACCATTGGTATATCTATGAGAGAAGAAGAGCTCATGGTGCTTCATGGTGCATAATCTGGAACAGATAATATTTCCCATGGATAATCCGGCATTTACCATGATCAGCTCGTTCAGGTTCCATAGGTTCAGCATATATCTCTTCCTGAACTTGACCGTACGGAATATGGAATACGCCGCGCCCTTGTTAACCTGCTTTACACCTATATAATTCTCCGGCATGTTCTCTCTCATATAACTTCCGGCATGACATATGATATAGACATCCTTGTGAAACAACTCCTCCTGACTCAGCTTCATGCCGGACTTCAGCTTGGACTGCCAGTCATCATCATGTTCCAAATATATGTCCAGAGCCGAAATATTGTCTTCACTCATATCGATATAAGGACATTTTATTACTTCATCTATAACCGTCTGATCAACCTCATAGTTTTCCGGACCGATGGAAGGTCCGATAAAGGCATATATATTTTCAGGAAGACAGCCATAGTCCTCGATCATCTTATGTACAACCTTTGCCCCGATTCCCTGAACAGTTCCGCGCCAGCCTGAATGCACGGCAGCGACAACTCTGCTGATGGGATCCGCCAGAATGATCGGTACACAATCTGCGGAATATACAAAAAGCGGGATGTTCGGAACATTTGTGATCTGAGCATCGTAACCTATGTGAGTTCTCTCCTTTGAAATCCCATCTCCGGCGTCCTCTTCCTTTACATCCAGGATATTCGTTGTATGTTGCTGATACATGGTTGATATCCTTGTGTAGTCGAACCCTGCACTTGCGGCCAGCCGCTTATAATTCTCCATGACCGGCTCAGCATCATCACCCACCAGGAATCCAAGATTCAGTGATTCGTAAATTCCTGTGCTGACTCCTCCAAGGCGCGTGGTAAAACCATGATTTATGCCCCTAAGTCCAGAGAAGGCTTTCGACTGAACGTAAGGTACCTCACCATCGGTATTCAGATAGATATTATTTTTATCATTGATGCCAGTATAATTCGTATCAATTATACGCTTTGCCTCTTCAATGGTCATTCAGCTTCATACTCCTGTATTTCGCAAAATCTAACCTGTATTTTATCATATATAAAGGCTTACTATAAAGTACCAATTATGCTCATTCTATGATATATTATTAATGTAGTTTTTTTGTTAAATGTACTAAGGGGAAATTAATTATGCTTACTTCATTAATTAGTTCTTTACCGGTCGGCAGTTTGACTGTAACTATTCTTCTGATTGTAGGATATTTCTTTACATTTAAAAAATGTAATGTAAATCCTTTCTGGTCATTAATCCCGGGAATAAGAGATTATAAGCTTGCCAAGGTTGCCGGAAGAACATCGGATGCTATAAAGTATATGATCTTTGAGATCATAGCGTTCATCTGCACTACAATAATTCAATTTAATATTGAGTTATTTAATAGCAACATAGATGAATATGCAGAAATATTCCTGCTCCTGTTTGGTATGGCTATGTTGGGCGGTGTAGGAAGCTTTGTCTATACCTTGAGAATCTTCAGCGGATTATGTGACATATTCCATGTAAAGAAGAAATGGCTGATATTCATTATCTTCGGTGGACGATTCTTACCTCTCATGATATGGGGGCTTGGTAAAAAATATGTTCCGACTCTTATAGAGGAAGAAAAGGAAGTTGATGGTGCTGCATTATCGGGAATTAAAGTTGATTCCACAGGTGATGGTCTTGCTATAAATATTGAAGAGCGTGTTGCCACTGATAATTTCAAGAAGAAGACTCTGCTCAGAGATATCCATCTGAATATCGATCCGGGACATATGGTTCTCCTCCTTGGCGGATCAGGTGCCGGAAAGACTACATTTGTCAATGCTATCAATGGATATGAAAAGGCTGATGCAAATATAATCCTTAACGGGACAAGTATATATGACGAGTACGGATCAATGAAATATAAGATTGGTTTCGTACCTCAGGCAGACCTGATGAGGGGAAATGATACTGTAATCTCTACCCTCAAGGATGCTGCCAAACTCAGGCTTCCAACTTCTATGTCTACTGACGACAGAAATGCCCGCATACAGGAAGCTCTGGATTTCTTCGGTCTCGAACCTGTAAAGAGCAACCTCGTCAGCAAGCTTTCAGGCGGCCAGCGAAAGAGATTATCTATCGCAATGGAGTACATATCAAATCCTGATCTTTTCATTCTGGATGAGCCGGACTCAGGACTTGACGGAGTTATGGCAAGAGAGCTCATGGAAGGTCTTCGCAAGATTGCTGACCAGGGCAAGATCGTCATAGTTATAACTCATTCTCCTGACAGAGTTATCGATCTTTTCGATGATGTCATCGTTCTTGCCAAGGACTCAAAGCTTACCGGCCGACTTACATTCTTCGGACCGATAAGCGCTGCCAAGGATTTCTTTGAAAGAGAACAGATGGAGAAGATCGTCCTTAGGATCAACCGCAAGGAAGAAGGCGGCGAAGGACTGGCAGATAGTTTTATAGAAAAATATGCGGAGGTTTATAATGGCTGAGAATAATAATACAATTAATCAAAATGAAATCTCAGCCGATAAGCTGAGATATAGAGGTCGTATAAGACAGATTCCTATTTATATAGGTAAAATGTTCAGAATGTTTGTCTTCCAAAGTGACTGGAAGGTTATACCTATGGCTACCTTCATCGCAATCCTGGTAATCATAGTTATCAAGAAATCATTTGCAGTAACCATGGAAGGAACTGCAAAGGGTGCACTGGCTATAACCAGTATCGCACTTTGGAACGGATGCTTTAACTCAATCCAGGTTGTATGCAGGGAAAGAGATATCGTAAAGAGAGAGCACCGCTCAGGAATGCATATATCATCCTACATCTTTGCACACATGGTATATCAGGCATTTCTTTGCATCATTCAGTCCATCACCACCTGTGCAGTATTCTTCATCTCAGGAATGACAACTCCAGGAAGCGGACTTGTTACATCATCATTTATGGTAGACTTTTTTATCACTATATTCCTGATAACCTATGCATCTGACATGTTGTCACTGCTCATTTCCTGCATAGCGAAAACAACCACAGCAGCTATGACAGTTATGCCGCTGGTACTCATGGTTCAGCTAATATTCTCAGGAGCCATGTTTTCACTTCCAGACAGCATCAAGAGTGTATCTCCACTTATGATATCAAATCACGGAATAGCTGCTATTAATTCCGAGGCAAGGTATAACGAGCTGTCAACGTCGAGCGGATGGAAGCTGATCAAGAAGGTTTCTAAAAATTCTGATGATCCACAAATGATCATGATGATAGAGCAGCTGGAAACAGACGGCTTCGACGTACAGATAAATGCAGAGGTAGCAAAATCAAATTATAAAATTGACTATGAATGCACAAGGTCAAATGTACTGCAACAATGGGAGATGCTTATCCTATTCGTTGTTGTATTTGCTGCAGGTTCTGTAATTGCTCTGGAATTCGTAGATAAAGATAAAAGGTGAGGGGTTAATCCTCACCTTTTTATTATTCCTCATTTTGTTCCTCTGATTTATTTTCTATATCATCTTTATTCTCTTCGATTTCCTCTGGCGTATAAAAACTTCTGAATATAGCAGCCAGAATGGCTCCGGATATATTATGCCATACAGAGAATATAGCTCCCGGAACAGTTGCCATTGCCATATCAGGAAATGCAGTGCCTGCAAGAGAAGTCGCAAGTCCGGAATTCTGCATACCAATCTCAATTGCAACAGCTTTCTTTCGTGGTATATCCATCTTGAAAATCATTCCAATCAGGAAACCACAAGCATATCCCAGCAGGTTATGAAGAATAACTATTACAAATACGATAAGTCCTGTAGATAGTATCTTCTCACTGTTATGAGATACAACAGTTGCAACTATCAGACAGATAGCAGTTACAGAAACTACTGGAAGCGCATCCTTGGCCTTCTCAGTATATTTACCAAACAGTTTATTAATAAGAATACCCAGACCTATAGGTATGATAACAACCTGAACTATGGATATGAACATCGCCTTTACATCTACATCTACTGATGTCCTAAGGTATAAATATGTCAGCGCCGGCGTAAGTATAGGTGCCAGCAAAGTATTAACACTGGTCATACCGACTGACATGGCTGTATCACCCTTTGAAAGAAATGTAATAACGTTACTTGAAGTTCCTCCCGGACATGTTCCCACAAGAACAACTCCAACAAGAAGTTCGTTGCTAAGTCCAAATATCTTTCCTAATGCAAATGCCAGAAGTGGCATCACTATAAACTGAGCCAGACAACCGATAATGACATCCTTCGGTCTTTTGAATACTACAGCAAAATCGCTCAGCTTCATTGTAAGTCCCATTCCGAACATTACGATCATAAGCAGATAGTTGACCCATTCGGTTTTGATCCACAGGCATGACTTAGGCAGGAACAACGCCAGTGCCGCAATCGCAAGAACAATCCACGCCATATATTTTCCTATAAAATCACTAACCTTCTTCATTACATCACTCTTCTCTTTTTATATTTTTTCTTTGAATATGATTAATTATCAAAGCACTACTCTATAATTACATTTATCTATATTTATGTTATATAGACTGTCTGAGAACTGCCCTGTCAATCTTTCCATTCTTACTGAGAGGCAGCTCCTCCATATATTTATATACATTCGGAAGACTGTATTCAGGAAGTCTCTTCTTCAGTCCTTCGACGATTCCCTTTCTATCATTAGTTCCTGTATAGAAAGCGACAATTCTGTATTTCTCCATGTCATATATACAACAAGCCTGCTGTACCTGCGACAGACTATTTAATGCTCGTTCTATTTCCTCCAGCTCGAGTCTGTGACCGTTATGCTTGATCTGGAAATCACTTCTTCCTGCAAAATATAGAATGCCATCCTTCCAGTAAGCAAGATCTCCTGTTTTGTACATGCGAGCTCCATCCTCCGGTCTTTCAACAAATGCTTTTGCTGTAGCTTCCGGATTATTATAATAACCGAGTGCAAGACATTTACCTGATACACAGAGTTCCCCGACTTTTTCCTCAGTCTTCACGTCTATCAGTTTGCCTTCATCGTCATATATCTCAACAGTCTTGCCAGGATATATACTTCCAATAGGAAGCTTTTCCGGTATATTTTCATTATCTATTCTGTAAAATGTACAGTTGCATGTAATTTCTGTAGGACCATACAGATTAACGAATTTCGCATCAGGATACTGTGCTATCCAGTCCTTCAGGTGCTTTAATGGCATTTCTTCTCCGCTAAAGAGAACCTTATTTATACAAGGAGGAACCTTGTACATAAATTCATGAAGCCTGTTTATAAGCACCAGTGCAGATACTGCCCAGATAAGTGTTGTGACCTTATGCTCCTCCAGCATATCCATAACTCCATTTGGAAATCTGAAGAACGCTGTTGGTATGATCACGAGCTTTGCTCCAACCTTAAAGCTGCTGAAGATATCCTTTACAGAAACATCAAAATCAAATGGTGCCTGGTTTCCTATTACATCATCCTCTGTAATATCAAAAAGCTCAGTGAATCTGTCGATGAAATCTATAACTGATGCATGTCCCACAAGAACTCCCTTTGGAGTACCTGTTGAACCCGAAGTAAAGTTACAGTAAAGCGGTGCTGCTTCGGGAAGAGCTTCTCGGATACTGGTCAGCTTAGTCGTTACATTTTCATCAGAAACATCTACACTCTTTCCCTTTGATAAGAGTTCATCTATATCTAATATTGGTCCTGTATAGCCTGTTTCCTTCAGCTTCTCAAGATTGTCTGCAGCAACCACAACCACTGCAGGCTTAAGAACCTCCAGCTGATTTTTCAGTCTCTCTACAGGAAAACCAGGATCCAGCAGACTGTAGAAACCACCTGCATAAGCAGTACCCATGAAAACCTGGAGAGTAACTACACTCTTCTTCATCATGACTGCTACCGGCTGTCCTGCCTCCACCATGTCTGACAGGATAAAACCTATACCCCTGGATATGTCCTCCAGTTCCTTATATGTACAGCTGTCCTTATCATCAACTACCGCAACCTTATCCGGTAATCTCTTAGCTGTATTTTCAAGATATTCCAGTACATTTGTCATTAGTTATCTCCTCTTCGATCAGGTAGATCAAAATGCTCACTCAGGTACTTCTCTATATAATCTGTCTGCTTTATAGTTCCGGAAATATTTACATGATCTCCACCATCCAGCTCATCTGTCTGCCAGTCAATACCCATTTCATCAGTCACAAGATTCAAATCAATATAACTGATTCCTTTGCTGTCAGCCATTGCTTGTAATGCATTATGTTTTGCATAATTAAAGTTAGTTGGTGACGTAGAGCTAACAAGAATCAAAGTTATACCTTCTTCTTTGCATAACTCACAAATCTTATCCATATAATAATCTGTCGATTTATAAAAATTTAGGCTTTCATCCGAAGGAATCATATATTCATCACCCGTATATGGCGCAATTACATCTCTTGTCTCAAAACCCCGAAAATGCTCTGGCAACTCGGGCTTTGTTAATCCCAGCTCCTGTTTCCACATTCCATGATATTTTACTATCGGAAACTCATGTTGTACCAAGGCATTAAATGTCATATTAGCCTCATATATCTCACTGGAATCAAGAACAAGCATATTTGTTTCAAGAAGAATCACGCTTGGATCCTGATTAGCTATAATATCCTTAATAGCATAATATGCCTCACTGATTCTCATTCCATATTGTCCGGCTACAAATGAAGATATACCTTTGTCATCCATCATTTTTTTAGGAGACAGAAGAACCATAGCCTCACTATCACCTATTACAAGAACATCTATTGGTTCTTCTTCAACGCTAGCTTCAACAACATATCTATCATTAATAGATATTTCATCTATAATTCCAAGCCTTTTCGGATCCATTATTCTAGACATCAAAACTACAATGCCTAGAGTGGAAAGTAAAAAAATCACTATCTCAATCCAGCCAAGAGTTTTTCCATCATCCTTATTCTTTTTTTCCTCTATATTTATAGCTTTATTATTATCAGAAGCCTGCATATATCAAATCCACCTCCTGATGTCCCGGACCATATAGTCCGAATATTAAAAGAATAAAAACAAGTGCCAAG
>CAMHCL010000017.1 GCA_946183625.1 uncultured Lachnospiraceae bacterium | reverse complement strand
ATGGACTTTTCAGAGTTCAGATGTTCCATCAGGATGATGATCATACTTTCCTTACTGAAGATATGATAGAGGATGAGATCGGAGATATCATGGATATAGCAAAATATATCTATGAGACATTCGGACTTACATATGAGGCAGAGCTCTCTACAAGACCAGAGGACTTCATGGGTGAACCTGAACTCTGGGATGCTGCAGAAGCTTCTCTTAAGAGAATACTTGATAAGAAATATGGTGAAGACGGATATGAGATCAACGAGGGTGATGGAGCATTCTATGGTCCTAAGATCGACCTTAAGATGAAGGACTGCATCGGCCGTGAGTGGCAGATGGGTACAATCCAGCTCGACTTCCAGCTCCCACTTAATTTTGATCTGAAATATGTGGCTGCTGACGGAACACAGAAGAGACCTGTTATGATCCATAGAGCTATCTTTGGTTCATTTGAGAGATTTATTGGTATTCTTATTGAGAACTTCAAGGGTGTATTCCCATTCTGGATGTCACCATATCAGGTTGGTATAGTTCCAATCAGAACTGAGCATAATGCATATGCTGAAGAAGTTATGAAGAAACTCAGAAAAGCCGGCATAAGAGTAGAAGCAGACCTTTCTGATGAAAATATGAAGAACAAGATTAAGGGCTTCAAGAAGTATAAGGAGCCATATATCCTTGTTCTTGGCGATAAGGAAGCAGAGGAAGGAACAGTTTCTGTTAATGTCAGAGGCAATAAGCAGATGAATGGTATCCCGCTCGATACATTTATCCAGCTTTGCGTAAAGCAGAATCAGGAGCGTTCGCTGGAACTTATTGACAGCGTTGAGTAAGCTTAGCCAACCTTGATTTTTTTGTGTGTATGGCATAAGATAGAGGTGGTGTGTTATGCCCTTTTTGGGGATATAACACTGGAGGTTGTATGTTAAACGAAGTTAAGATAAAACTTATGACGAGAGTTGCAATATATGAGAAGACCGAAGAGAGAAACGGTCTTCTTATGAGCAAGTACTTTAAAGAAGACTACGTAAAATTCGGATGTCTTCGTACTTTGGTGCTTGTTACTATTTGCTATTGGCTTATCGTAGGAATCTATGTAGCTACGAACTTCGACAAACTGCTGACAGATATTAATAATATGGACTATTTCAAGCTTATGTCCATAATGCTGTCGGGTTATGTTGGCGTGGCTGCAGTTTTCTATGTCTACTCCTTCATAGTTTTTTCTTTCAGATACTATCGTGCAAGACCTGGAATAGTAGAGTATAACAAAAACCTTAAGAAGATTATAAAGCTGTATGAGGTAGAAGAGAGGGAATTTGGAGCGCCTGGCGTTGCCAAAACAAGGGTTTATTCAAATATTGGTGGTGATTTTGATGATCTCCCTCAGGATGGCGAAGTACAGTCTCAGAAGATCATAGGACCGGAAGAGATGCCACCTATTTCAGATTATCAGGATGGATATCAGAATGATTATCAGGATGGATACCAGGGTGATTATCAGGATGAGAATTTTGATGAATCACAGGATTTTGAATATGGAAATGAAATCCCTATGAGTGCATTTGATGAGCCTCCGATCAGTATGTTTGGAGATGATTCATATTCGGATTCATTCGTAGTGCTTCCTAGAGGAAATGATTTCGAAGAAGACTCTCGTTATACAGACGAATAAGACAAGGAGTAGTCAGGTGGAGCAGATAGTTAATATCAAAAATTTACTTAGAAGAATATTCAGAAAATATGACGAGGCCATTACACCGATACTTAGATTTGTATGGACTCTGACAGTATTTATCTCAATGGATAAGCTGTATGGTTATTCAGAGCTGCTGTCCAGAAAAGAAGTTATACTGCTTCTGGCTATATTAACAGCAGTCCTTCCAGAAGGATTCCTGTTCTTTATAGTGGGAGTTGTTGTTGCTGTACATACATTTAGTGCGGCATTTGAGGCCGGAGTTGTATTCTTCGTTCTTTATCTTGTCATATATGTAGTATATGTAAGATTTTTTCCTAAGTATTCGTATGTAGTATTTCTTGTACCTATATGCTTTATGCTGAATATAGAGTATGCACTTCCGCTTGTGGTGGCTGTTGTGGCCGGCCTCGGTGGAGCAGTTCCTGCTGCTTGTGGTGTTGTATTCTATGAATATGCGCTCTGCGTAAGAGATGTAGTAGATAAGATTGATGTAAAGTCACCTGACGACGAAGTGGAAGCCTTCAGAACACTTACTGATTTCTTAGTACATAATAAGGAAATGATGCTGACAGCAATGGTATTTGCTGCAACAGTTGCTATTATTTCACTTATGCTTAAGTTCAGTTTCAAGTATTCTATGTATATTGCTATTGGCCTTGGCTTCCTGTTCAATTTCCTGTTTGCCTTTGCCTTTGGTTCAGTACTTGGAGTAGAGGCGGATATGTCCAAGGTATTCCTTGGTGCGATAATCGGACTTGTGGTGGCATTACTGATCAGATTTGCACAGGGTATGCTGGATTATAAGCATATTCAGCGTGTTCAGTATGAGGATGATGATTATTACTATTATGTAAAAGCTGTGCCGAAGGTGGATTCTGAGAAGAAGCATAATCAGAACAAATCTGGTAAGAAACCTGGCAAGAAGGCACCAAAGCAGTGTAGAAGACCTGATATGCCACCTATGGCAAATGACGTACCACCTATTCCGAATGATATGCCGCCAATGCAGGGTGATATGCAGCCTGGCATGCCACCAATGCAGGGTGATCATTATAATTAATTAATCTGTCGATATATATTTTAGGAGCAACTGCTGATATATGGAAGAATTATGGAGTACACTTAGTTCCATTGTTGATAGGTTCTATTTTCCGAGCATTGGAATAGCAGATGTATTAGACATCCTGATAATTGCATATATTCTCTACAACATCCTTTTGTGGATCAAATCCAGCCGCGCCTGGACATTGCTTAAGGGTGTTCTTATCGTGGGTCTTTTCCTGCTTTTTGCAGCTGTGTTCCATCTGAATACGATCCTCTGGATCGCTAAGAATTTGATAAATGTATTCCTGCTTGCACTCATCATCTTGTTCCAGCCGGAATTGAGACGAGCTTTGGATGAGTTAGGCCGTAAGAATATTATCAAGAATCTGTTTGATTCTGATAGTGCAAAGACTAATGGTGAAGGCTTTAGCGAGAAGGTTATATACGAACTGATCAGAACATGTACAGAATTATCAAGAGCCAAAACAGGTGCTCTTATCGTTATTGAAAATCAGACTCCTCTGGGAGAGTTTATTGATACAGGTATTAAGCTTGATGCTGTAGTCAGCAGACAGCTTCTGGTAAATGTATTTGAGAAGAATACACCACTACATGATGGCGCTGTCATCATAAGGGGCAAGAGAGTGGTGGCGGCTACATGTTATCTGCCACTTACAGAAAGACATGATCTGAACAAGGATCTGGGTACCAGGCATAGAGCCGGACTGGGTGTCAGTGAACTGACAGATAGTATGACTCTTATAGTTTCTGAAGAAACTGGTCAGATTTCTATTGCATACAAGGGCGTTCTATACGAAGAACTTGGTGAGGATGATATCCGTAAGCAGCTGAATCAGCTCTTGAGCAGTGATAATAATTCTGCAAAGACCGCTAAGGCTAAGAAGAGTAAAAAACTAGGTGAGGGAGGTCTGTAGAATGAATAAGTTTGATTTCAAGATTTTCAACAAACCTAGCATAATGCTCATATCCCTTGTCATATCGTTTATACTGTGGTTCGTAGTAATGAACGTGTCAGACCCTATGACTACCAGGGTTATCAGTGGAGTTCAGGTTGACAGGATCAATGAAGATGCCATTGAAAAAGAAGGAATGGTTTATGATGTGGTTTCGGGAGATACGGTTGATGTAATCGTAAGCGGACCGAGATCAGTGGTTGAGGACATGGAAAGTGGAGACATATATGCATTTGCTGATCTGTCTCAGGTTTCTGTAACTAATACAGCACTTATAAATGTATCAATTGCATCAGGTGCATATAGCAAGAAGACCAAGGATGTAAAGCTTACTCCTAAAAATGAATATATGAATCTGTCAATCGAAACCAGCGAAGACAAGACATTTCAGATAAAGGTCATTACCACAGGAAATGTAAGTGAAGGATGTGCAGTAGGCGTTCCGGTTGCAACACCAAATATGATCACTGTTTCTGGTCCTGCTTCTGTTCTTGAGAGTATTAATGAAGTAAGAGCAGTTGTTGATGTAGAGGGCGCTGAAGAGGAATTTACTATTAATGCAGATCTGGGTTGCGTTGACGCATATGGAAATGCAATATCTAAGGACAGCATTACGCTTTCTGATCCAAGCGTAGATGTAACTGTTCCTATATACAATACCAAGGAAATACCTATCAAGGTTAGCACAAAGGGAAATCCTGAAAAGGGTTATGGTGTTAAGTCTGTAGAATACAGTCCGGAGACTATCGAGATTGCCGGAGAAGAGGACAGTATCAATGCCCTTGAGGGAATAACTGTTGATGATATCAATATATCTGGTGCTACTGACAATATCGAAACTACACAGCCTCTAGATGTATATCTGCCAGAAGGTGTAGTAATCGCCAGTTCCGAGGATCATATATCAGTAATAGTTAAGGTTGAACAATATCAGACTAGAAATATCATGATATCTTCATCAGTACTTACTGTAGAAGGTCAGTCTGATGATTATAATTATACATTTACTTCTGTAGATGATACTTCTATTGATGTAACCGGATTCCCGGAGGATATAGAAGAGATTACAGCTGAAAGCTTGAAGCCTACTATATCTGTTGAAGGTTTGAATGAAGGTGAAAGAGAGATAGAAGTTAAGTTTGCAGAATCGGATTCATATGAGATAAAAGGCACTTGTAGATTTAAAGTAAAGATTACAAAGAAAGAAGCTGAGTAATATGAAAACATATCCGGAATTACAGGCTGCTATAGATGAATCTAATTATATAGTATTCTTTGGTGGAGCAGGTGTTTCTACTGAAAGTGGTATTCCTGATTTCAGAAGTCAGGACGGCTTATATAATCAGAAATATAAATACCCACCAGAAACTATAGTAAGTCATACATTTTTTACTACTAAGACTGAAGAATTCTATGAATTCTATAAGGATAAGATGCTGGCACCGGATGCAAAGCCAAATGCTGCTCACATTAAACTTGCAGAGCTGGAGAAGGCAGGAAAACTGAAGGCGGTCATAACCCAGAACATAGATGGACTTCATCAGGCTGCAGGCAGCAAGGAGGTTCTTGAACTTCATGGTTCAGTCCTCAGAAATTTCTGTACCAGATGCGGCAAGAAGTTCAGCAGCACTGAGGATGATGTAAATGCCGGCATTAAGTATATATTAGCATCTGATGGCATTCCTAGATGTGATGAGTGTAACGGGGTGATAAAGCCTGATGTTGTACTCTATGAGGAGGGACTGGATTCAGATGTTATAAGCCGTGCGGTTAATCATATATCTAAAGCAGATATGCTTATAATC
The DNA here is from genome assembly GCA_946183625.1 of uncultured Lachnospiraceae bacterium. GTDB lineage: Bacteria > Bacillota > Clostridia > Lachnospirales > Lachnospiraceae > Eubacterium_Q. The sequence goes on along the minus strand of CAMHCL010000017.1, from coordinate 13,934 downwards.
GGCGGAACATCACTGGTTGTATATCCAGCAGCTGGTTTTGTAAATTATTTCAGAGGTAAGCATCTGGCTGTGCTTAATATGGCTGCAACCTCAAGAGATTCAGAAGCGGATATTGTTATCAGAGACAAGATTGGAGAGGTATTCTCATCGATTGAAGTCAGATAGATAATTATACCATATACATTCATATTATACGGAGGAAGAAAACCATGTTTGATTTTCAGGAAATAGTTAAGGTAGACCCAGAAGTAGCAGCTGCTATGACTGACGAGCTGAATCGTCAGAATGATAATCTGGAGCTCATCGCATCAGAGAATATTGCATCAAAGGCTGTTATGGCTGCAATGGGAAGTCACCTGACTAATAAATATGCAGAAGGATATCCAGGTAAGAGATATTATGGTGGATGTCAGTATGTTGATGTAGTTGAGGACCTTGCAAGAGACAGAGCTAAGGAACTCTTTGGAGCAGAATATGCAAATGTACAGCCTCACTCAGGTGCTCAGGCAAACATGGCAGTATTCTTTGCAGTACTTCAGCCAGGCGATACATTTATGGGTATGAACCTGGATCACGGCGGACATCTTACACACGGTTCACCAGTTAATATGTCAGGTAAGTATTTCAACTGCGTACCTTACGGTGTAAACGATGAAGGCGTTATTGATTATGATAACGTGCTTTCTATCGCTAAGGAAGCAAAGCCAAAGCTCATCGTTGCTGGTGCTTCAGCTTATGCAAGAGAGATAGATTTCAAGAAGATGCGTGAGATAGCAGATGAAGTTGGTGCAGTTCTCATGGTAGATATGGCACACATCGCTGGTCTTGTAGCAGCAGGCTATCATATGAGTCCTATACCATATGCTGACATCACAACAACAACTACACATAAGACACTTCGTGGACCTAGAGGTGGTATGATCCTCTGCAGTAACGAAGTTAATGAGAAGTATAATTTCAATAAGGCTATATTCCCTGGTATCCAGGGTGGTCCTCTTATGCACGTTATAGCTGGTAAGGCAGTATGCTTTAAGGAAGCTCTGTCACAGGATTATAAGGACTACATGGGAAGAGTCGTTGAGAATTCTGCTACACTTGCAAGTGCACTTCAGGACAGAGGATTCAAGATTGTATCAGGTGGTACAGATAATCACCTCATGCTGGTTGATCTTCAGAATCTCGGACTTACAGGTAAGGAAGTTGAGAAGCTTCTGGATGAGGTTCATATCACAGTTAACAAGAATACAGTACCAAATGATCCTAAGTCTCCATTCGTAACAAGTGGTATTCGTGTAGGTACACCTGCTGTTACAACAAGAGGAGCAGTTAAGGATGATATGTACATAATAGCTGATGCATTTAAGGCTGCTATTATAGATAAGGATAATGCTAAGGCTGATGCTCTAGTAAAGAGTATTACAGATAAGTATCCATTATATCAGTAAGATTATGGCATGTGAGATATGCTGTATATAACAAATGTAAGGATAATAAATTAATTTCATGGAAGAGCAAAATAATAATTCAAATAACAACAACGATAACAAGGGCGGTGGCAATGGTCACCGTCCTGGTATAAGTTATACCATAATAATTCTTCTGATTGCTGTTATTCTGGCTCTTGTTTTCGGTCTTCAGATCAATAAATATAAGCAGGCCGGAGAAGAAGAGATATCGTACGACAAGTTCATAACCATGCTGGACGAAGACAAGGTTACGAATGTTAAGATCTATAACGATAAGATCTACTTCACACCATCTGAAGATGGAGTCAAGAAGGAAAATGTAACCTATTACGTCATCAGAACCGATGACTACCAGCTTGTTGAGAGACTTGAAAAGGCAGACGTAAAGTTTACTGCCATTGATGAAGGCAAGAATGCCATCATCAAGGAAATACTCTTTAACGTCATCATGATCGTTTGCTTCTACATCGTTATCATGCTCATTATGAGAGGTATAACAAGAGGCGGCGGACTCATGAACGTTGGCAAGTCAAATGCTAAAATGTATGATGTCCAGAACAACACAGGCGTTACATTTAAGGATGTGGCAGGTGAAGAAGAGGCGAAGGAATCACTGGCAGAGATGGTTGACTTCCTGAGACGTCCTGGCAAATATCTGGAGATAGGTGCAAGACTTCCAAAGGGTGCACTTCTTGTAGGCCCTCCGGGAACAGGTAAGACACTTCTGGCTAAGGCCGTTGCTGGTGAGGCAGGAGTTCCATTCTTCTCAATGTCAGGTTCTGAATTTGTTGAAATGTACGTTGGTGTAGGTGCATCTCGTGTAAGAGATCTCTTTAAGCAGGCTACTGCAAAAGCACCATGTATTATCTTCATAGATGAGATAGATGCAATCGGACGAAGCAGAGATACCCGTCATATGGGCGGAGACTCAGAGAGAGAGCAGACACTTAATCAGCTGCTTTCAGAGATGGATGGATTTGATACATCAAAGGGTATCATAATCCTGGCAGCAACCAACAGACCTGAAGTTCTTGATAAGGCACTTCTCAGACCTGGTCGTTTTGACAGAAGAGTCATAGTTGAAGAGCCTGATCTTAAGGGTAGAGAAGATATACTCAAGGTTCATTCCAAGGATGTTAAGATGGATGAAACAGTAGATCTTCATGAGCTGGCTCTTGCAACAAGTGGTTCGGTTGGTGCTGATCTTGAAAATATCATCAATGAAGCTGCCCTTACAGCAGTTCGTAACAATAGACAGTTAGTATGTCAGAATGACCTTCTGGAATCTGTAGAGGTTGTCTTTGCAGGTAAGGAGAAGAAGGACAAGGTTCTCAGTATCAGGGACAAGAGGATAACAGCTTATCATGAGATAGGACATGCACTTCTTACAGTTCTTCAGAAGCATACAAATCCTATTCAGAAGATAACAATAGTGCCTCGTATGATGGGTGCTCTGGGTTATGTATGGAATACTCCTGCAGAGGAGAAGAATCATATGACTCAGGCTGAGATGGAAGCACAGATAGTTATCAGCATGGGTGGACGAGCTGCAGAGGCTCTTAAGTTCCCTTCAGTTACCGCTGGTGCCATGCAGGATATTGAGGATGCTACCAAATATGCCAGAACCATGGTTACCATGTATGGTATGTCTGAGAAACTTGGTATGGTTCAATATGAATCCATAACAGGTGAATATCTGGACAGAAGAAGAGTGCTTCAGTGTTCAGATGAAACTGAGACCAAGATAGATGATGAAGTAAGAATGATCATAACCAGAGCATATGACAAGGCTTATAAAATGCTCAGTCAGCATCTGGATGTTATGGATAAACTGGCAGATTATCTCGTTGAACATGAGACAATTTCCGGCGAAGAATTCATGACTATATATAATCAGATTACAGGAAATAATCTTCCTATCCACAAGGAACTCGACAGCAAGGGATTTGCTATAGAGACCGAAGAACTTTACAATCTTGGTATTGTTAATCCTTCCGAAGCCGGAAAGTCCGGAAAGAAGAGCAAGGATAAGACTAAGACCAAGACAGGTAAAGGTAAAAAGAAGAATAAAGAAAAGGATAAGGATCATTTCAAGGTTTATGCCAGTCCTGAATTTGAGAAGAGACGCGAGGAATTATTAAAGGATGATCTGGAAGAAGCTTTGGATAGAGACGAAACAGTGAAGGTTAATCCTGATATAAAGCCTGAAATAGATATAGCCTTAGCAGAGGTGAAGGATTCTTCAGAGAAACAGGAAACTGAGAAGAAAGAAGAAACCAGAATGCCTTGGGATGATTATGCAGCCCGCAAGGATTCAGTTGCTGAGTCAGAGGAAGAAGTTTCTGAAAAAACAGCTGACCAGGAATCAGATGAGAACGATGCTCAGAGTGATCAGAATGATCAGCCTTAAGCTATGAGACCTGAAAGAAGACAATATGGAATATAATTTTTTTGCAACTATATCCAGAATGAAATATATAGAGAGATGGGCTCTTATGAGAAACTCCAGGCAGGAGAATCTCAGTGAGCATTCTCTCGAGGTTGCCATGATAGCCCATGCGCTCTGCGTTATAGGTAATGTCAGATACGACAAGGACCTGAATGCCGAGAAGGCAGCACTGGTTGGCCTTTATCATGATTCTTCTGAGATAATAACCGGTGACATGCCGACACCGGTCAAGTATTACAATTCTGATATTAAGGAAGCCTATAAACAGGTTGAGACAATAGCAGAATACAAGCTTATAGAGAAACTTCCTCAGGATCTGCAGCCGGCATATATGGATATATATAAGACTGATAATACTCCTGACGATAAATACATGCGCCGGCTTGTGAAAGCCGCAGATAAGCTTTCTGCATATATCAAATGTATCGAGGAAGAAAACTCTGGTAACAAGGAGTTCAGTACAGCAAAAAAGTCCATTGAAGAGACTCTTAATAAGCTTAAAGAAGAGCTTCCTGAAGTAAAGGATTTCATAGATGAGTTCCTTCCTGCATATGGAAAGACCCTTGATGAACTCACATAATTCATGTGTACAAATTAAATAAAAGGGCATATTATTAAAATATGCCTTTTCTATATGCTTCCGTAGCGCAGTTGGTAGCGCAACTGATTCGTAATCAGTAGGTCGTCGGTTCGAGTCCGATCGGAAGCTTTTTTTTATAATCTTATCAGCATTTAAAGAAAGGCCTGAAATATGATATTAGACTCGGTAAAAAACGATGGGTGGTATAAACATTTGACTACCATTAATCAGCATAAGTATGAAGTTGGTAAAAACTGTTTTAAATGTGGATTATATAAACAGGGGCTGCTTCACGACCTGTCCAAGTATTCCTGGACAGAGTTTTCAGTTGGCGCGAAATACTTCCAGGGAAACAGAAGCCCGAATGAAGCAGAGCGTGAAGAGAAGGGATATACATCTTCCTGGCTTCATCACAAAGGACGCAATAAACACCATCTGGAGTACTGGCTGGATTATGATCTGGAGAAGAAAGATGGCAGCGTAGTGGGTATGAAGATGCCCGATAATTATATAGTTGAAATGTTCTGCGACCGTGTGGCTGCAAGTAAAATATATCTGAAAGAGAATTATAATGACAGTTCAGCTCTTAATTATTATCTGAATGGAAAGAGTAAGTATCTGCTTCATCCTTATACGAAGAAGCAGCTGGAGAAACTGTTATATATGCTGGCAGAAAAAGGGGAAGAGAAAACCTTTGCCTATGCAAAAGCATATATGAAAGCATATAGGAAATACCTTCGCAGGAAGGGACAGAAGATCATATTGTTTTAAGAGGGGTTATACGACTGACAGAGAGGAAATGTGATATGGCATTTACACATTTACATGTACATACAGAATACAGTCTGCTGGATGGATCTGCCAAGATACCGGAGCTTGTAAACAGAGCTGTGGAGCTGGGCTTTGATTCTCTTGCAATAACGGATCATGGAGTTATGTATGGGGTAATAGAATTCTATGAAGCCTGCAAGAAGGCTGGTATCAAGCCAATCATAGGATGCGAGGTATACGTTGCGCCTGGTTCAAGATTTGACAGGGAGACTGGTGTAAATAATGAGAGATATTATCATCTGATACTTCTGGCTGAGAATGATATAGGTTATCAGAATCTTACCAGAATAGTGTCAGCTGGTTTCGTTGATGGCTTTTATTATAAGCCACGTGTAGATAAGGAAATATTGGAGAAGTACCACGAAGGCATCATATGTCTGTCAGCATGTCTTCAGGGAGAGGTAGCATTTTACCTGAGGAGAAGGCTTTATGATGAAGCGAAGAAAGCGGCTGAGTCATACAGGCGGATATTTGGTGATGGCAACTTCTTCCTTGAAATGCAGGATCATGGATTGGCAGATGATGTTACTGTAAATGCAGATCTTATCAGAATGTCACAGGAGCTGGGGATAGATCTGGTCTGCACAAATGATTCGCATTATATTTACGAAGAGGACTGGGAGGCTCATGACATACTTCTGTGCATTCAGACTGGCAAGACATTTGAAGATGATGACAGAATGAAGTATGAGCAGGGGCAGTATTATCTTCGCTCCGAGGATGAAATGAGAGAACTCTTCAAACTGACTCCTCAGGCCTTGGAAAATACACATAAGATTGCAGAGCGGTGTAACGTTGAGATCGTATTTGGAGAGCAGAAGATCCCTAAGTATGATGTACCTGAAGGCTTCGCCGATGCATTTGAATATCTGACACATCTCTGTAACGAGGGACTGAAACTCAGATACCCGGATATAACAGAGGATATACAGGCCAGACTGGATTACGAGCTGGATACCATAAAGAATATGGGATATGTTGATTATTTCCTTATAGTTTGGGACTTTATCAACTATGCCAAGGAGAACAAGATAGAGGTTGGACCGGGAAGAGGTTCTGCTGCAGGAAGCCTTGTTTCCTATAGTCTGAAGATAACAAATATCGATCCTATCAAGTACAGTCTCATCTTCGAGAGATTCCTGAATCCTGAAAGAGTAAGCATGCCCGATATCGACGTTGACTTCGAGCCGGACAGGAGACAGGAAGTAATAGATTATGTTGCAAGAAAATATGGTAGCGAGAAGGTTTCGCAGATCATAGCCTTCGATACCCTGGCTGCCAAGAAGAGTATCCAGGATGTAGGACGTGTTCTTGGGGTGCCTATCAAGATTAAGGATGCTGTATCAAAATCAATACCAGCAGTTCCCGGTATATCCATAGCCCAGGCGTTGGAGGAGAGTCCGGACTTCAGGAAGTTCTATGATGATCCGGATATCAAATATATGGTTGATATGGCCCAGAAGCTGGAAGGACTTCCTAGAAATGCATCAATGCATGCTGCAGGTGTAGTTATCGGCCGCGACCCTATTGTTGAATATGTTCCTCTGTGCCGTAACAACAGTGATGGTCCTGTTACAACTCAGTTTGAGAAGGACACTCTTGAGAGACTGGGTCTTCTTAAAATGGACTTCCTGGGACTTCGTAATCTCTCTGTTATAAGAGATGCCATTCTCAGCATCAAGGAGAGAACCGGAAAGGAAATAGATGTTGAAAATCTGGTTATGGATGATCCTGCTGTATTTCAGCTTATCTCTTCTGGAAAATGTGACGGCATCTTCCAGTTGGAGAGTACAGGAATGCAGGGCTTCATGAAGGAACTGAGGCCACAGAGTCTGGAGGATATCATAGCCGGCATTTCATTATATCGACCAGGTCCTATGGACTTTATCCCTAAATATATAAAGGGTAAGAGACATACAGAGCCTATAGTTTATGATACTCCGGAGCTGGAGGAAATACTGGAGCCTACCTATGGCTGTATAGTATACCAGGAGCAGGTTATGCAGATAGTTATGTCCCTGGCTGGGTACAGCATGGGAAGATCTGACCTGGTACGTCGTGCCATGTCCAAGAAGAAAGCCAGCGTCATGGAGAAGGAACGTGAATACTTCGTCTACGGAAATGAAGAGATGGGGGTTCCGGGATGTATCAAGAATGGCATAAGTGAAGATATCGCAAATAAGATATTTGATGAAATGACTGATTTCGCAAGCTATGCATTTAACAAGAGCCATGCTGCTTCCTACGCAGTGATAGCTTATCAGACAGCTTATCTGAAATGTTATTACCCTCTTGATTTTATGGCTGCCCTTCTTACATCAGTCCGTGATAACACACCGAAGCTTATGAAATATATCGACGCCGTTAAGAAGATGGGAATCAAGATGCTTCCTCCTGACATAAATGAAGGAAAAGCTGGATTCTCTGTTTCGGGTGAATCAATAAGATATGGTATGGCTGCCATTAAGTCTGTAGGAGATGTGGTTGTTGATGCCATAGTAGAAGAAAGAAATGCTAATGGTCCATTTAAGGATCTTAAGGATTATATAGAGCGTATGTCAGGCAAAGAGGCCAACAAGCGCACCCTTGAAAGCCTGATAATGGCCGGTGCATTTGACAGCTTTGGTAAGAACAGACATCAGATGATGGAAGTCTACCAGGATATCATTGCACAGGTTGAGGCTGACAAGAAGAAAAATGCCACAGGACAGATGAACCTTCTGGACTTCATGGGTGAGTCAGAAAGGAACGCGTTTGATGTGACTTATCCTTTTGTGGATGAGTACTCCAAGGATATAATCCTCAGTGGAGAGAAGGAATTCCTTGGTCTTTATATCAGCGGACATCCATTGGATGAAGTTAAGGGAATAATTGATAAGTACACAGATATAACAACGGCAGATTTTGTGCCTGATGAAGAAGAGCTGGAGAATTTCGGAATAGTAAAGACTGTTGCGGAAGATGAGAAGAATTACACAATTGGTGGCGTTCTGGATGCAGTTAATCCAAAGCTTACCAGGAAGAATGAGAATATGGCCTTCGTAACTCTGGAAGATTTACACGGTTCACTGGAGGTAATAGTATTCCCTAAGGTTTATGAGAAGTGCAGAGATCTGCTTGTAAAGAATAAAGCTGTGATCATAAAAGGGCGAGCATCCATTTCAGAGAAGGAAAGCAAGCTGCTGGCTTCCGAGATCATACCTATGGACGAAATACTTAAGCGGGCAGCTGGCGAGAAGTACCAGGTATGGGTTCTCTTTGATAACTTTGATGATTACAGACAACATTCCAGAAATCTGGATGCAATACTTATGGACTACAAGGGCTATTCACCAGTGTATGTTCAGCTTAAAGAAGAGAAGCAGGCCAAGAGAATGGCACTTACAGTAGATGCAGATTCCGGAGTGGAAGATGCTCTGAAGCTCGAATTCGGGCCGGAACGTGTGATTGTGCGCAAGATGGATAAGTAGATATATTCCTCGGGCGGAACAATGTCTGCGCGTCACGCGGCTCGCGCCTCGATTCGCATGTACCAGAATTGCTAAAGCAATTCTGCATACGCTTCGCGTATGTCTGTGCTTCGCACAGGTATCCTTTGCTTCGCACAGGATGCTCGCCCTAAAGGCCGAGCACTATCACGTAGCGGTTCTAAGGCTGTAAAGGACACAGCCAAAGAACCGACGTTCTCCAACGGTTCCTCGCAGACATTGTTCCACCCGAGGAATTGATATGGTTTTATTTGTCATTTGCACGATCACTCGTTAGTGAAAAGAGGAGCGGAGCGTAAATTGAATGAGGGGGAATTATAATGGAAAGAATAACATCAAATTCGAATAGTAGAATAGTTCGGCTGGGAAAGCTGGTGAAGAGTGCGAAGATGAGGAAGGAAGAGGACGCATATATCGTTGAAGGCGTGCGTATGTGCTCTGAAATTCCACTAGACCGTCTCTATGGACTCTATATATCAGAGGAGATGGAGAAACTGTATGACTCTTCGGAACTCTACAGAGATGTTAGAGCACTGGTTGAGTATGCTGAGAAGAAGGGGATATGTTATGTTGTTTCCGAGCAGTGTATGAAGAAAGCCAGTGGCACTGAAAAACCACAGGGGATCCTTGCAGAAGTAAGGATGAAATACTATCTGATAGAGCATATATGTGGTGATTCTGACAGGGATTCATGCATTCTGATCCTGGACAGACTTCAGGATCCTGGAAATATGGGTACCATCATAAGGACTGCTGAGGGCGCCGGTGTCACGGGGATAATGGTAAGCAGTGACTCAGTTGATATCTATAGTCCTAAGGTAGTCAGATCCACCATGGGTTCTCTCTTCAGAGTTCCGGTCTATGTATCTTCAAACATGGTTAAGGATATAGAATGCCTGAAGAAGAAGGGCATGGTTATATATGGAACTCATTTAGATGGAGTAAATCTCTATCAGGAGAAGCTGGATGGACCTATGGGATTCCTCATTGGAAATGAGGGCGCAGGCTTAAGTGATGCAGTTGCAAAGACAGCAGACAGGCTGATCAGAATACCTATGGAAGGAAATGTGGAGTCTCTGAATGCAGCTATATCCGCAGCAGTTGTTTCTTATGAAGCATTAAGACAGCGTATATCAAACAAGTAGGAACAGAGATATATACGATATGAAGAAAAACAAAGATACTCTTTACAAGATATTAAGGCCTATATTTACATTTTTATTTAAGGCTTATTACAATCCGACAGTTGTTGGTAAAGAGAATATTCCACTAGAGGGTTCGGGTGTTCTGGCAGGAAATCATAAGCACGCCCTGGACCCTATATTTGTTGATATTGGAACTAAAAGAGTTGTGCATTCTCTTGCCAAGAAGTCGCTCCATGATAGTCCTGTTGGCTGGTTTTTCAAGAGTGTGGGGACTATACCTGTAGACCTTCATGCAGCCCGTAATAAGGAAGCTTTGGATGCTGCGGTGGATTACCTGAAGCAGGGATGCCTGGTTTATGTGGCACCCGAGGCTAAAAGAAATTATACGGAAGAAATACTTCTTCCGTTTAAGGTGGGAGCGGTAGTTATGGCTATGAGAAGTGATTCCAGAATTACTCCATTTGCCATAACAGGAGACTATAAATTCAGGAGTAAAAATCTGAAGATAACCTTCGGAGAACCAATAGATGTATCCGGAATGGATGTTCCGGAAGCAAACCAGCTTCTGTTTGATACTATTAAGAAAATGCTGATACAGGATCTGGGTATTGATTAAGTAATTATTCGTGAGGATGTGAAATGGTAAAAACTCCATGGTACAAATTTTATGACGGAATAAGACCTCATTTGGACTATCCGGATATATCTGTTTTTGATTATCTGGAACAGACAGCAGGACCTCGTCATGATCATATCAGCTATAATTATTTCGGCAACAAAAAGACCTATGGCAGTTTTCTTAAGTTTATAGAGGAGGCGGCAAAAGGGTTTAAAGTTCTGGGAGTAAATGCTGGTGACAGAGTGAGTATCTGTATGCCTAATACTCCCGAAGCTATTATCGCTTTCTATGCTATAAATAAGATCGGAGGGGTGGCAAATATGATTCATCCCCTGTCTTCTGAAGATGAGATCAAGTACTATCTCAATATTTCCGAAAGCAGATATATTGTTTCCATAGATATAGCTTTTAAGAAGATAGTCCGCATTGCCTCGGAGACTAAGATTGAGAAATGTATCCTGGTTTCTGCAAAGGACTCAATGCCTCTTCATATGAAGATGGGGTATGATCTTACCAAAGGCAGGAAAATCAAGGTGCCTGAGAGTGATATCAGAATGAGCTGGAAGGATTTCATAAAGCTTGGGACTTCCTATACAGGAGAAACTTCTGTTCATACTAAGGGTGAAGCTACAGCTGCAATACTCTACAGTGGCGGAACCACAGGCTATCCTAAGGGTATAGAACTTACCAACCTGAATTTCAACAGTTTGGCAATCCAGAGTTTTGAGGCCTGCCAGTGCCTGCGTGAGAAGGACACGGTGCTTGCCATCATGCCTATATTCCATGGATTTGGACTGGGTATATGTATCCATACAGTTCAGACCTTCGGTGGAACATGTATACTTCTGCCGCAGTTCAGCAGCAGTACATTTGACAAATTGATCAAGAAATATAAGCCAAATATAATTGCCGGGGTGCCGACTCTCTATGAGGCTCTCATGAAGAGTGAGGGGCTGGAGGGCTATGATATGTCATTCCTGAAATGTGTCATCTCCGGTGGAGATTCCTTATCGGTTAATCTAAAGAAGAAGGTGGATGAGTTCCTGAAGGAGCATGGGGCTGACGTTCAGATAAGGGAAGGCTATGGGCTTACGGAGTGCGTTACAGGAAGCTGTCTTACACCTATGGATTATTACAGGGAGGGCAGTATCGGAATTCCATATCCGGATACATATTACAAGATCGTGAAGCCGGGAACTGACGAGGAACTGCCTTACGGTGAGGATGGAGAGATACTTATCAGTGGACCGTCAGTCATGAAGGGATATCTGAAGGACGAGGAAGAAACGGCGAAGATCCTTCGTAAGCACGAGGACGGGCTTACCTGGATGTATAGTGGAGATATGGGCTCCATGGATGAAGATGGATTCATATATTTTAAGCAGAGGATCAAGAGGATGATCGTAAGCTCCGGATACAACATCTATCCGCAGTATATTGAAAATATAATCGATTCACATCCGGATGTGCTCATGTCCTGTGTCATAGGAATTGACCATGATTATAAGGGACAGGTAGCCAAGACCTACATAGTTCTTAAGAACGGTGTCAAGGCTTCCGATGAAGAGAAGGAAAAGATTAAAGGGTATTGTGAGAAGAAGCTGGTAAAGTATTCCTGGCCATATGAATATGAGTTTCGTGACGAGCTTCCGAAGACTCTGGTGGGAAAGGTTGCTTATACGAAGTTAGTAGAAGACAGCAAAACTATGAATTGCTGAAATGGGGATTATGAGTGAGAAGATATTAAAAATATTATTGATACATCCTGAAATATCCAGGACCAGGTATAACTTTACCGGGGTAATAGAGAACGAATGCCTGGAGCTGGAGTATATAAGTGCGATTTTAAAATGTGCTGCATCTGATGATGGTAGTGGTCTGGAGTTTGATATAAAGATCTATGATGGTCAGATATCAGGTCCAATGGATAGTTCGGTTGTAGCCGATTATGACCCGGATGTGGTCTATGTCTGTGGACGGGCTCGTCAGGAAAATTTCATGCTGGAGTATTGCAAGATCGCAAAGGATCATAGGAAGAACATTTTAACTATAATCGGTGGTCAGCATGCGACCATATGTTATACCAGATTATATAGGCCTCAGGTGGATTATATAATCACAACATTTGACTATTACAGAATACTGGACGTAATAGATCACTACTTAGGTCGGGGCGGTATTGCGTCAAAGGATGGCGTGTGCTACAAGTTTGCAGATGCAAAAACTGAGTCGTATAAATGGGTTCATAATCAGGCTCTTCCTGCAGATATAAGTAAACTTCCGCGGCCTGACAGAAGCTTCTTCTATGAGCATCCGGATAATTACAGATATTTGGAGCTGGAGCATGCTGCCTGGGTAAGAACTGCTTACAGCTGCCCATATCATTGCAGATTTTGTATCAGAAATCGTATGAATCAGGGTGAATATTCCTGCAGAGATATATTGGATGTAGTTGATGAGATTGCAGAAATTGATTCAGAGAATATTTATATAGTTGATGATGATTTCCTTTTTGATAATAACAGGCTGGAGACTTTTGTTTCCGAGATCAAGAAGAGAGGCATCAAGAAGAATTATATCTGCTACGGCAGAGCGGATTATATAGCTTCAAATCCGGTCATGATGAAGAAGCTGAAATCCATAGGACTTTATTATGTTCTTGTAGGACTTGAGGCTATCAGTGGTGACAGGCTTGGAGTCTATGATAAGATGACCACTGTTTCTGATAATGTTAAGAGCATCCGTATATGTGACAAGCTGGGCATCAATATGATGGGCATGTTTATAGTGGATCTGGATTATACGGTTAAGGATTTTAAGAATCTATATAAATGGATATGTCATTTTGATCTGAAGCATGTGGCAATCTCCATATATACACCTGAACTGTGCACGGAGCATTATGAGGAATTCAGGGACAGGATAATAACAGATAATCCATCACATTTCGACTATTTGCATCTGGTTGCAAAACCTACGTATATTTCGGTAAGAAGATATTATACTAATTATTACCTGCTTCTTGTGAAGCTGTTTAGAAGAGCACAGAAGGATGGAATTTACGATTTTCTGGATTATAAGAGTTATATAAATTCCTTTATAGAGAATATATTTAAGAACAAAAGGAAGAATGATGATGAGTAACAGCCAGGAAGAAACACAGGTTAAGAAGATCATTCCAAGTAAACTTGAGACGGGTTTTCAGCAGCTGTTATATAAAACTATAGGCAAGGTTATTCCGAAGAAAATGACGCCTAATCAGATGACAACTGTGGGAGTTATATCTGCGTTAATTGGAATAATATGTGCGGGACTATCCAGAGTCAGTTCGCTTTTTCTGATAGGAACTATCTGTG
>CAMHCL010000016.1 GCA_946183625.1 uncultured Lachnospiraceae bacterium | reverse complement strand
AAGGTACTGTAGCTATATCAGCTCCTGCAAGAGCACACTCTGTTACATGAACAGTATTTCGTATGCTTGCTGCGATAATTTCTGTATCAATATCATAGTTCCCGAAGATCTGAACTATATGCTCGATAAGCTCTATTCCCGGTGAGCTTATATCATCCAGTCTTCCAAGGAAAGGTGATACATATGTAGCACCAGCTCTTGCTGCCAGAAGTGCCTGGTTAGCTGAGAATATAAGTGTTACATTTGTCTTAATTCCCTCTGCTGACAGAACCTTGACTGCCTTAAGGCCTTCAACTGTCATAGGGATCTTAACTATCATATTTGGATGGATCTTAGCAATCTCTCTACCTTCTGCTATCATTCCTTCAGCATCAACTGTAGTTGCCTTAACCTCACCGCTTATAGGGCCATCCACTATAGAAGCGATCTCCTTGATAACCTCAGTAAAATCTCTTCCTTCCTTAGCGATAAGTGATGGGTTTGTGGTAACTCCACAGATAACTCCCATGTCATTAGCCTTACGAATATCATCTACATTCGCAGTATCTATAAAGAATTTCATCGTCGTATCTCCTCCTAGACATACTTATTAAATGTTTACATCTACTTCTATAGTTTTCTTGCCGGTCAGTTCAGTGCTTCTCTCATCTGGCTGCTGGCCGCCCACATAGAGCTTATAGCTGCCGCGAAGCTTTGCTCTTGTACCATCCTCTAAGACAGCATCAAATGTTCTGTCACCAAGATTGATACTCACAACCTTCTCTTCTCCCGGTTTAAGAGAAACTCTTTCGAAACCGCATAAACTACATTTTGGCTGAGTGCTTGAGGATTCCTTCTCAAGCAGAGCCTGATACTCAGGATTGAGACCATTGGACAGCTTCTCTTCTATATCATTGTTGACATAGACCTCAACTATCTCATCCGCCTCATAATTTCCTGTATTTTTAACAGTAACCTTTACAGAAGCATTTGTTATATCGGTAACGGAAGCTTCTGCGTCACTGTATTCAAAACTTGTATAACTAAGTCCATATCCAAATGGATACAGAGGCTTATCTTCATAATATCTATATGTTCTGCCCTTCATGCTGTAGTCTTCCATAGGTGGCTGTGTGCCATCCTTGTAAAATGTAACAGGCAGCTTACCTGATGGGCTGACCTCTCCGAAGATAACATCTGCCAGAGCCTGTCCACCTGCCTGGCCGCTATACCAGCACTGAAGAATAGCATTGCAATTCTCATCTTCATATGTAAGATCCATAGCACTACCGGTATTGCATACCAGGATGACCGGCTTGCCTACAGATACAACACGTTCAACAAGCTTCTTCTGTGAATCAGGAAGGAAGAGTGTAACCTTATCTCCTGCAGCAAATGCATTTCCTGTATCACCCTGCTCACCTTCGATAGTTGAATCAAGTCCAACAGAAAGGATCACAACATCACTGTTCTTAGCAACTGCTTCCGCTTCGCTCAGTCTGTCATCTGGAAGTGCCAGCTCCTGAACACGATCATTAAAAAGATGTGAACCCTGTGAGTAAAGAACTCTTGTTCCCGGATTAACTGCAGCCTTTATACCATCCAGATTTGTAACATATCTTGAAGATGTACCGTTGTAGTTTCCTTCAAGTACGGTGATGGATGTTGCTGTAGGTCCTATGATTCCGATAGAACTTATCTTATTCTTATCAAGTGGAAGAATTCCATCATTCTTAAGCATTACTATTGATTCGGCACTTGCCTTATGTGACAGCTCTGCAGACTCATCTGTATCTATATCCATAAGTCCCAGTCCGTCGAACTCACAGTCCTCAAACATTCCTAATGCAGCTCTTACTGTATAAGCACTTACAGCTGCTCTTCTAATGTCTTCCTCTGTGATAAGTCCCTGCTCATAAGCTTCCATCACATGCTCATATGCATAACCTGCATTTACATCACAGGTTGCTTTCAGAGCAAGCGCACAGGTCTCCTGTACATTTGATGTGTACTTATGACTTTCATGTATATCCATAAGAGCAAGGAAGTCAGATACGAAGTATCCGTCAAATCCCCACTCTTCTCTAAGTCGCTTTACGACGGTATCGCTGCTTGTACAGGCTGGTTCCCCATTCACCCTGTTGTATGCGCCCATCACTCCGGCTACATCTGCCTTCTTTACTGCATCATAAAACTGAGGAAGATAAGTTTCCTCCATATCCTTCTTAGATGCAATTGCGTCAAAACCATGTCTGGATTCTTCCGGTCCGGAATGAACCGCAAAATGCTTTGCACAGGCAGCAACCTTAAGATGCTCGCTGTCGCCCTGCAAACCTTCAATAAATTCGATACCAAGACTAGATGTAAGATAAGGATCTTCACCATAGGTCTCCTGACCTCTGCCCCATCTTGCATCTCTAAAGATATTAATATTAGGAGACCACATAGTGATACACTTATAGAGATCTCTATCTCCTAATTTCTTTGATTCATTGTACTTAGCTCTGGCTTCTGTAGCTACAACGTCGCCAACTTCCTTAAGTAATTCCTTATCAAACATAGCTGCAAGAGCTATTGCCTGAGGAAAAACAGTTGCTGTGCCTGCTCTGGCGAGACCATGAAGTCCCTCTCCCCACCAGTTATAAGCAGGTATGCCAAGCCTCTCGATTGCAGGCGAATTAAACCTGATCTGGCTCGCAGCTTCCTCCAGTGTCATCTTTGAAACGATTTCTTTTGCTTTTTGTCTAAAAATTTCTTTCATGAAAACACCTTTAACCTTCACTGATTGCAAAATTTAACCTTATTAAACATTCTGCAATAATAATGTTATCATGTAGAAGTTCTAATTACTTTTCAAATGTTGCGATAAAGTTTTCAGATATTGCTATAATGTTACGAAAATATTATATATACTGCACTTGTCACCGCTATAAATACTTCTTCAGATATTTTCCTGTATATGATTTTTTCTTTTTTGAAACCTCTTCCGGCGTGCCACTGGCAATGACAGTTCCACCGCCATTTCCACCTTCCGGACCCATGTCGATTATGTAGTCCGCCTGCTTTATAACATCCATGTTATGTTCAATTACAACAACAGTATTTCCGGAATCTGCAAATCTCTGAAGTATGAGAAGCAGTTTTTTAACATCATCAAAATGAAGTCCGGTAGTAGGCTCGTCAAGAATATAAATAGTATTGCCAGTGCTTCTCTTTGAAAGCTCAGTTGCCAGCTTGATACGCTGAGCCTCTCCACCTGATAATGTTGTAGATGGCTGTCCCAGCTTGATATATCCCAGACCAACCTCCTGAAGAGTTTTGATTTTTCTATATATGGATGGAACTGCTTCGAAGAAATCACAGGCCTCGTCCACAGTCATATCCAGCACTTCGTATATATTCTTTCCTTTATACCTTACTTCCAGAGTTTCTCTGTTATATCTCTTTCCACCGCACACCTCACATGGTACATAGATATCCGGGAGGAAGTGCATTTCAATTTTATTTATACCATCACCCTTGCAGGCTTCGCATCTTCCGCCCGCTACGTTGAAGGAGAAACGGCCCTTGTTAAATCCCAGAGCCTTGGCATCCTTTGTCTCGGCGAACAGACCTCTGATCAAGTCGAAGACACCGGTGTAGGTTGCAGGATTAGATCTAGGTGTTCTTCCGATCGGTGACTGGTCTATATCAATAACCTTATCCAGAATCTCATAGCCCTCTATGGCATCATGTTTGCCCGGTTTGATCCTGGCGCGGTTCAGATCTCTCAGTAGTCTCTTCTTAAGTATCTCATTTATAAGAGAACTCTTGCCCGATCCCGACACTCCTGTAACAACGGTGAACACTCCCACCGGAACCTTCACATCTATATTCTTCAGATTATTCTCTCTGGCTCCCTTTATGGTGATCCATCCTCTAGGAGTTCTGCGTTCCGATGGAACAGGGATTATCAGCTTGCGGCTCAGGTACTGACCTGTAAGGGAACGTTCACATTTGATTATATCCTGAGTTGTACCTGTCGCTACGACTTCACCACCGCTTATACCGGCTCCTGGTCCGATATCAACTATAAAGTCAGCCGCCTTCATAGTATCCTCATCATGTTCAACCACGATAAGAGTATTCCCCAGTTTCTGCAGGTTCTTGAGGGAAGCGATCAGCTTGTCGTTATCTCTCTGATGAAGTCCGATGGATGGCTCATCAAGTATATAAGTAACGCCAACAAGACCGGAGCCAATCTGGGTTGCCAGTCTGATACGCTGAGCCTCACCACCTGAAAGCGTGGCAGTGGCACGACTTAATGTGAGATAGTTAAGTCCCACATCCACCATGAACTTAAGTCTGGAATTTATCTCTCTCAAAATATCACGGCCTATCATCTGCTGACGATTAGTAAGCTCCAGATTCATAACATAATCCGCCAGATCATCTATAGGCATTTCAGTCATATCAAATATATTTTTATCGCCGATAGTTACAGCAAGTGACGAAGGCTTCAGCCTCTTTCCTCCGCACACCTTGCACGGGGTGTAAGTCATGAAGCTCTCGTAATCTTCCTTTACCTCCTGTGAGCTGCTGTACTTATAGCGCTCCTGTACATTTTCAATAAGTCCCTCAAAAGGATGGGTAAATGTACTTCTTCTTGTACGCTGACTTGAATAATGAATGGTGATCCTCCTGCCATGAGTACCATTCAGGATAACGTCCTTGGCAAAATCCGGAAGGTCTCTGTATGGAACATCCATAGAGAAACCGCAAGCTTCTGACAGAGCTTCAAGGAGTGCATGAGTAAAGGATTTAGGGTCGCCGCTGGATGCCCATCCCGGAACTGCTATAGCACCCTCATTCAGAGTTCTGGATTTATCCGGTATCATGAGATCCGGATCCAGTCTGCTCTCCCAGCCGATACCTGTACAGGCAGGGCACGCTCCGAAAGGATTGTTGAAAGAGAAGGAGCGTGGCTCTATCTCTTCTATTGAAATGTTGCAATAAGGGCACGAGAAGCTGTCGGAATAGGTATAAATCTTTCCCTCTTCTCCGGAATCCTTATCAGGGACAACTTCTATCTCAACTATACCTTCGGTCTGCGCCAGCGCCGTTTCCAGAGAAGTGGCAAGTCTGGTCTCCAGGCCTTCCTTTATCATAAGACGGTCAACTACTATGCTGATGTTATGCTTTATATTCTTATCCAGTACTATTTCCTCGTCGAGTGTATACATACTTCCATCGACAACAACTCTGACGAAGCCGCTCTTCTTGGCTCTGGTAAGAAGTTTCTCATGAGTACCTTTTCTGCCTCTTACAACAGGTGCAAGAATCTGGAACTTGGTTCTGGCAGGCAGTTCCATAATGCTGTCTACCATCTGGTCAACAGTCTGTCTCTCTATGATACGTCCGCAGTTCGGACAATGTGGAACGCCGATACGGGCATACAGAAGTCTCAGATAATCATAAATCTCTGTAACAGTACCAACTGTAGAACGAGGGTTCTTGTTGGTGGATTTCTGATCTATGGATATAGCAGGAGACAGTCCTTCTATCTTTTCAACATTCGGCTTGTCAGCCTGTCCCAGGAACATACGGGCATAAGAAGACAGAGACTCCATATAGCGTCTCTGACCCTCTGCATAGATAGTATCAAATGCAAGTGATGATTTACCTGACCCAGAAAGCCCGGTAAAAACTATGAATTTATTTCTAGGAAGGACAACATCAACATTCTTGAGGTTATGTTCCTTCGCTCCCTTAACAGTTATATATTTTATTTCAGCCATTTGTATTCTCTTTTCTATTATTTATCATAATCCCGGAGGCGGACCTTTAGTTCGATCAGCTCATCACGAAGCACAGCCGCCAGCTCGAAGTTGAGTTCTGCAGCCGCCTTGTTCATCTTCTTGGTGAGTCTGTCTATCTCCTTGCCCAGTTCCTTCTTATTCATAAGGTCAGGATCACTACCCACTCTGCTCCGACGTTCACGGTCGTCCTCTTTTGCTTCCTCAAGACTGGTGGTGATAAGATCACGTACAGCCTTACGTATAGTCTGAGGTGTTATTCCATTTTCTTCATTATATTTCTGCTGGATTTCTCTACGTCTGTTCGTCTCATCTATAGCAGCGCGCATGGAATCAGTCATGTTATCTGCATACATGATTACGTGGCCGTCCACATTTCTAGCCGCACGACCTACTGTCTGAATAAGAGAGGTTTCCGATCTGAGGAAGCCTTCCTTATCAGCATCCAGAATTGCCACCAGAGTTATCTCAGGAATATCCAGTCCTTCTCGAAGGAGGTTGATTCCAACTAAAACATCGAACACTCCAAGTCTTAAGTCACGGACTATCTCCATACGTTCCAGAGTATCTATATCCGAATGGAGGTATTTGACCTTTACATCCATACCCCTCAGATAATCTGTCAGTTCCTCCGCCATCCTCTTGGTAAGAGTTGTGACCAGGACCTTATTTCCAGCTTCAGTTTCCTTACATATTTCCTTGTAGAGATCGTCTATCTGACCGGCAACCGGTCTTACGTCTATCTCAGGATCCAGAAGACCTGTAGGTCTTATGATCTGTTCTGCACGCAGCTCTTCATGTTCCTTTTCATAATCTGCAGGAGTTGCAGACACATATAATATCTTATCGATCCTGCTCTCAAATTCATCAAAATTCAGAGGACGATTGTCCATGGCAGAAGGTAGTCTGAAACCGAAGTCTATAAGAGTTTCCTTCCTCTTCTTGTTGCCACCGAACATACCTCTGACCTGCGGCAGAGTCATATGAGACTCATCCACTATCATCAGATAATCATCCCCGAAGAAATCCACCAGCGTATCAGGTGGATCACCCGGCTTACCGCCAGCAAGGATTCTTGTATAGTTTTCGATACCGGAACAGAATCCCGTCTCTCGTAACATTTCAATATCAAACTCAGTTCGTTCCTGAATGCGCTGTGCTTCCAGGAGCTTATCATGGGACTTGAACCACGCTATTCGTTCGCGAAGCTCATCATCTATCTCCTTCAGCGCCCTCTCCATCTTGTCAGGTGCGATGACATAGTATGACGCAGGGAATATGCAGGAGAAATTCACATCCCTCTTGATCTCGCCAGTCAGAGGATCAAACTCCGACAGCCTGTCAATCTCATCTCCGAAAAACTCTATTCTTATGGCCTCGCCATCACGGTTGGCCGGTATTATATCCACCACGTCGCCCTTTACTCGAAATGTACTTCTCTTAAAATCCATTTCATTCCTTGTATACTGCATGCTCACCAGCTCGCCGATCAGCACATCCCTGTCCAGCATCATTCCCGGTCGAAGCCCCAGCATCATGGATTTATAATCCTCAGGATTACCTATACCGTAGATACAGGAAACTGAAGACACAACAATAACATCATCTCTTTCAATAAGAGCTGATGTTGCACTGTGACGCAGTTTATCGATTTCATCATTCACTGAGGAATCTTTCGCGATATATGTATCCGACGATGGAACGTACGCTTCCGGCTGATAATAATCATAATAGCTTACAAAATACTCTACCGCATTCTCAGGAAAGAAGGATTTCATCTCTCCATAGAGCTGTGCTGCCAGAGTCTTGTTATGGGATATGATCAGGGTTTTCTTACCCAGAGCCTTTATGATATTCGCCATGGTAAATGTCTTGCCTGAGCCTGTAACGCCCAGCAGGGTCTGACATTTATTGCCAGCTTTATAACCCTCCACAAGCTGCTCTATAGCTTGTGGCTGGTCGCCGGTTGGCTTATATTCTGAATGTAATTTGAATTCCGCCATAATATATTCTAACCGATAGAGATAACGGACAGGTCAGCGTTATATTTTACAAACATAGATTGCCGCTGACATCTTCGGCATAACAACCTGAAGTACGTTGTTGTGTACGCTTGTCGGTTCATCATTCATGACATAGCCATCTTCGCCTGTCAGCATGATTCTTCTCATAGTTCTGCCGTTTCGGACTCCCAATTGTCTTACATGGAGTCTCACTCTCTTTTCTACAAAATCATTGTTTATAACAACTGCTATGGCCTCAGTCTCGTTGAAACGGCCATAGGCTATAAGTCTGTTCTCTCCATGCAGGAACTTCAGAGATCCTGTCAGGATTGCTTTATATTTCTTATGAATTCTGATTATATCCTTATGGAATTTGATCATTTCCTTATTCTCATGCCCCCAAGGATATGTTCTTCTGGAATCCGGATCAGTCCAACCGCAGACACCAGCCTCATCACCGTAATAGATAGTCGGAGCTCCCGGCCATGTCATCTGGAACACAACTGCTGCTCTCATAAGGCTGAAATTCAGATTCTCATTCGCAGCCTCTGCTCCCAGAGTATGGATTCTGCCGACTCTGTGATTAGTCCTTGTCAGGAATCTGGAATGATCGTGATTTGATAATTCATTCATGGCCACATAGAGTGAATTATACATGAAATATGACATATAATTTCTTATGGAGCCTCTGAATGCATCTGCATTTCCGATCAGGTCTCCTCTAAACTCATCACTATGCTTCTCAACGCCTGTCAGGAACCAGGTGATAGGTTCCATGAAGGCACCATAATTCATTATGGTATCCCACTGGTCGCCCTGCAGCCATGCCTTCGGATCACCATAATGCTCCGCCAGGATTATCGCCTCAGGATTTGCATCCTTGACAGCCTTTCTGAAATCTCTCCAGAATCTATGGTTATATTCTTCTGTATAACCCAGGTCCGCAGCCACATCAAGTCTCCAGCCATCACAGTTGTATGGTGGCGAAACCCACTTACGGCCTATACGGATTATATAGTCATGAAGCTTTTTAGATTCTTCATAATTAAGCTTTGGAAGGGTGTCATGCCCCCACCATCCATTATAGGACCCGTTATCCGGCCATGCATTTTCATCACTGAACTTAAAGAAACTTCTGTATGGACTATCAGCACTTACATATGCTCCCTTCTTATAAGAAGGATTCTTATCGTAAATGTGCTCCTTGTCCAGCCATTTGTTGAAGGAACCACAATGATTGAAAACACCATCCAAGATTACGCGGATGCCTCTTCTATGAGCCTCTTCTACAAGATGAATAAAGAGTTCATTTGACGCTTCCAGGTTTTCACGATTAGTTACACGGTTTATATATCTTGTGGCCTGAGAGTTATCATTTGACCATTCAGGCAGCAGATCTCCACCGTCATTAACTATCTTTCCAAAATGTGGATCTATATAGTCATAATCCTGTATATCATATTTATGATTTGAAGGGGACACGAAGATCGGATTGAAGTATATAACATCAACCCCAAGACTCTTCAGATAATCCAGCTTATTTATAACGCCCTGAAGATCGCCGCCGTAGAAATTACGAACGTCCATTTCAGAAGGAAGCTGATCCCAGTTATCAACACGCTGTACCTGTTGTCCCACATAGCTGTACTCTCCCGTCAGAACATCATTTGACTTATCGCCATTACAGAATCTGTCAACGAATATCTGATACATAACTGCACCCTTGGCCCAGTCTGGAGTCTTGAAGCCCGGAACAATCTTGAAATCATAATCACGGTTAACGTCCCTAAGTATACCAAGCCTGTTATAAATGACAGAGAGTCGTCCTGAGAAAACCTCAAAATGATACTTGATAGGTTCATGAACATTTTTAATAACTGTATAATAATAATCAAAGACATCATTTGACTCCTGTAATTTCATAGGAATGCAGATGTCTTCCATTATTAGAACCACTCTGTCTACGTTACTGCGGGCAGTTCTGAATCTGATAGTAACATCATCACCCTTCTTAGGCTCTGCCGGATTTACAAACATAGGTGTAACATCACTAAAAAGAGCACCAAAATTAAGAATGGTGGTTGAGTTATATATTTGGTTTAATAAATCTAAAGCTTTATTGTCTTGCATGACTGCCTCCCGCTAGAGCTTAGCATAGACAATATTATAATAAAAAATAGCACTTTATACAAGTTTTCTAGGGATCATGACTGATAGAGCGAATTCATCATCTGTTGACTCCGCCTTAACAAGGCCGTCGTACTCTTCAACTGAGTTTCTTATATTACGAAGGCCGAAGCCATGGTGTTCAGTGTCTGCTTTTGAGGTGTAGCCAGAGGTCATGAAGAGTTTCTCAACATCCACCTTCTGCATCGCTGAATTTGATATCCTGATAACGAAGAATTTGGCTGTACGCTTGATGTTCATATCAACCCACAGGTTTTCAGTACACTTCGAAGCAGCTTCTATTGCATTATCTAATGCATTGGCAAATACGCTGCAGACGTCTATTGGTTTCATGTTGAGGCCGCCATCGGCTACGCCGTCCAGGGTGAACTTGATTCCAAGTTCTTTCATCTTGTCCGACTTCATGGAGACGATGCAGTCGAGCATCTCGTCGCCTGTGATTATGGCTGGTGAAAGTGCTCTTACATCTCCCAGAAGATCTTTTAAATGTTGACCTGCTTCTTCTGTTTTTCCTTCGTCGAGCATCATGCTGGCAAGGGACAGATTGTTGATGATATCATGTCTGAATGCTCTGGTCTCAGTCTGAGTTCTCTTATACTGCTCTATATATTCCAGCTCTGCCTGAAGATATGTTTCCTGATATTGATTCTTTTCCTGAAGCGATTTTTCCGTCACTGTCATCACAAGAAGTACAGGAACAATTCCACCCAATATCGGAATTATCACCGCAAACACATGACTTAGAGCTGTATACTGTTCTGACAAGCCTTCAAAAGCCAGTGGAATTGAAGGAAAAGCAGAAAATACTAATAGCCATACCACAAAGAGTATTCTGTGGCTAATCTTTATAACATAAAATTTCTTTTTCTTGTAATACCTGAAATACAGTATCAGGAAAAGCACTATATTTATAATCAGGAAAATAGGTATAGAAAAAAAATTTAGCTGCCACGTTTCTGTCTCATCCAAAGCACTTAATAATAATAATGTCTCAGCCTTTCCACCTTTTAAGTATATGTAAGCATACTGAAACATTGTATTTACATACCAGTAATATATATACAAGCATACCGTTGCCTCAATAGCTCTGAGGACTTTCTTCTCTTTATTTGCCATCAGGTATATCACGAATGCCAGTAAAAAAACTGCCCCATTTTGAATAAGTGCATAAGCATACTGAATAAGAACAATTTCATCAGCACTTATACCTGCTGCAGCAACGAGCTCTGCATTACCAGGATTATCAAGGGCCTGATACAGTGCAGGATTGATCTTTGCCATGGCAACATTAAAGATGATCAGTCCCAGAACCTGAATCGCAAAAATACCAAGCGAAGCTATAAATAGTTTCTTCGTGATAACAATATACCTTCCCAGAAAGCACGCAGCAACAAGCATCACTATGAATAGAGAAAGAATGAATACGATGCTGGATCCAGCCATAGTTAAATATTCAATTATTTCTTTCGATGTCATCCTATCAAATTCTCCAATATCAACCAAACAAATCAACCAACACAAATCATCATAAAACAGTTAACACATCCAACCCATCAAAACGCAACATTCTCAACATAACTGTAAAGAGCTTCCTTCAGAGGTTTTACATTTGAGCGGCTTACCGGAATGCTTATATCCCCATCCGGGCCTTCCATCAGCACATCCGACTTAACCAGCTTCTTCACCTTCGCCAGCGAAACGAGATATCCCCTGTGGCATCTGAAAAAGCCGTCATTCTTCAGCTTTTCCTCAAAATCACTGATGTTATATCTTATCAAATGTTCTCCCTCAGTTGTGTATATCATCACATACTGATTCTGCGCCTCAAGGTAAATGATATCTGCTACATTTAACAGCATTTCTTCGCCATCTTCCTTGATCATAACCTGGCGCTTGCTGGTATTCTTGTCCATAACAAAACGAATGACCTCGCGGAGCTTGTCCTCCTGAACAGGCTTAGTGAGGTATCTCAGCGCATTTACCTCGTAGCCCTCCAGGGCATACTCGACATGTCCTGTCAGGAAAACAATGTAGATGTTGTCGCTTCGCTCTCTGAGTTTTCTGGCAAGAGTTATACCATCCATGGCTGGCATTTCAATATCCAGAAACAACACGTCGTAAGGGTTCTTGTCAAATGCATCGAGGAGGGCGCGGCCATCCTCATATACATCAACTATTACATCCAGGCTGCCAGCCAGCTTATCGATCATGTCTCTGGCCTGAACCCGAAACTTCTCTTCATCATCACATACTGCAAATCTCATATTTTACTTCACCTTCCATATGAATTTCCAGATTAAATTTTATACTTTAACTACAGAAACTTCAACATCAGATGTTTCTTCCTTTGAAATTTTATTAAGTAGTGCGAGAAGCGCTACAAGTGCCACGATACCGATACCGCCAAGCACTATTACTACTGTTGATGAAGCATCAACACCTGTATAGGAAAAAACTGTTGAGGTAAGATTTAATGCAAGATGCATTGCGATGCTTGTATAGATCGAACCAGTCTTATAGAAAACATAGCAGAGAACCATTCCCAAAACTGAAGCATAGCAGATCCACAAAATCTGTCCATGTGCAAGTCCGAAAAGTATTGAACTGATGATCATCGCAGGAACTACAGGCATGCCCTTACGAAGTCTGTCAAATATAAGGCCTCTGAAAATAACCTCCTCGACAACCGGTGCTGCGATTGCATTTCCAAGAATTGCAAGAACTACATTCTGAGTAAAAAGCCCTTCAGACGCTTCATTGTATGAAGAAACAATGCTGTCTGAAAGAGGAAGCACTTCTAGTATTCCACATAATGCAAACAACGATACAATTCCGATAGCTGCTCCCAGAGCGATTTTCTTTGGACTAACCTTAACTGCATTTATTGATTCAGACATTTTCTTATGTCTAAGCTTAAAAATCAGGAAAAGCATAACCAGTGTAGCAACTGCTGCGACGCATACAAGCAGCCCCAAAGAATTCATGACTGTGTCTTGATACAGCGCCACCATTTCCGGATCCTTCATGATATCAGGTCTTCTATATTTAAGAGCCATATAATAGCTGACCATCATTCCTACTCCCAATCCGCCGGCAACCTGGCCGCCCAGGTATACGCCACCATAACCAAGTGCATTTCTTATCTGCTTTAATGTATTATTCATACCCTTCACCTTCTGGTTCAAAACCATCCCTTCGTTTGTTTTATTTGATGGTCTGATAATAAACCAGCTTAAAGAAATCATGTTAAAACCTGTTGTGAAATGTACTGAATATGTCGTAAATGGGCAAATAAAAAACCGCAGCCATCTGCTTCTCAGATAACTGCGGCTTTTAAAATAATGAAAAAAGTAGGGGTTTTCAACATAAACCTCGAAGAAACAAGGGCTAGAATATCAAGCCTCCCCAAACACCTTCTACATGGCTCCATACACGTTCTGGTAGTTGCATTCCCTGTATACCGAACGCTCCTCCCGCTACCATATTCAGGTCCTCTTCCGTCAACTCCTGGCCTCCAGCTTCGACCATCGTCAACGTATAATTAAGGAACTCTGCAAAGGTAAAAGGAAGGCCAACCGCCATCGCAGATGGAATAACCACATCGATTACGAAGTGCATCTGTAAATCTTCCAGATCTACATCTTCGCAGGCATGGGTAGCAAAATACGCCTCACTGTCGGCCGTATACTTAGCAGACAAATCCTGGTCCTGCATAACCTTATTCATGAACTTCTCTACATTAGTTGCAGCCATATCAGTGTACCTCCCATCTCTTCTCTGTTTACACTATATATACAAAATAATTGCTATAAATGAGACATAATTATGATCAATCTAACACCTTATACGAAACTTCTCTATTATCAGAAGCATTTCTTCTCATGCTTCAGATTACAGCTGTCCATCCTTGAGCATTTATAACAGATCTCATTAATACATTTTCCTTCTCTCATGAACTCCTTCACATTAGCCAGAGTTGTATCAGCTATATTTGAAAGGGCTTCACTCGTAAGGAAAGCCTGGTGAGATGTAACTATTACATTTGGCATAGATATCAGTCTAGCAAGCACATCATCATTGACAATATGATTTGAATAATCGTGGAAGAATATATTTGATTCCTCTTCGTATACATCCAGGCATGCAGCGCCGACCTTCCTGTCTTTAATACCCTCCAGCAGAGCTTCTGAATCTATAAGAGCACCTCTGGAAGTATTGATGATAACCACGCCCTTCTTCATCTTGGAAATGCTTTCCTCATTGATCATATGGCGGCTCTCATCCGTGAGCGGACAATGAAGTGAGATGATGTCGCTCTGTTCCCACAATTCATCCAGAGAGACATATTTAATGCCCGAATCAACTGCAGGGTACTTGTCATAGGCGATTACATTCATGCCGAATCCACGGCATATATCGATAAATATCCTTCCGATCTTACCGGTACCTACAACACCAACCGTTTTTCCATGCATATCAAAACCAGTCATACCACTGAGGCTGAAATTGAAGTCTCTGGTACGAATAAACGCCTTATGAATTCTACGCACTGAAGTAAGGAGCATTGCCATGGCATGCTCGGCTACCGCATATGGAGAATATGCAGGAACACGCACCACATGTATCTTTCCATAGGCATATTCAATATCCACATTATTGTATCCTGCACAGCGAAGAGCTATCAGTTTCACTCCATTCGCCTGCAGCTTATCTATAACCTCCGGATTAATATCATCATTCACAAATACACATACAACATCACAGCCCTCTGCCAGCTTGCATGTATCAGTTGAAAGACGTGCATCGTAATAAGTAATATCAAACTCATCATTAACATTTGCTTTGACAAAAGATTCCTTGTCATAATCCTTCGCATCAAAAAAAGCAATCCTTATTTTGTCCATATCGCATCCTCCAATAAAATGTACTAGCAAACTTTATTATCGCTATATATAAAATAGCACATTTTACCGCCAAAAGAACAGCACATTTCAACACAAAAGAAAAATACCGCCGACACCCGATCAACGGATACCTGCGGTATTTCATATATCTAAAACCCAAATCAGTGTGGGGACCAATAAGGGTCAGATATTCTTACTAAAATAGATGTGGGATCATGTCGTCTATAGATTCATGTCTTTTTATTTCATAGTCTAATAATCCCAAAGGCCTATTACGCCATATTTCATCATCCTTGCATCCACCGGAAATCACTTCCATGGTATCTATGTCAAGAATCACGTTTTTATCTTTTGCGAATAATTTCTTATCTGATGCTCTTCTACGAAATCTACCCATTTTCACAATCTCCTCTCCCGAAAAATTAAGCCAGTTCTGTATTAGCTTTATATTTTATATACAAATGGGCAGGGAGAATATCGACATATATCAACCATGGCACAAAAAAGCTGCCACGGAAATCCGTGACAGCTCTATAGATAGAAGGCATTTTATTAAAAGTATTTATTGTCATAATTATTTGGATAACAGCTTCTTCTTTCTTGCCATAACCACACTCTGGATAACCAGGAAGAGGCAAAGCATAGCTGCTATTGTGATTCCTGTCCACCATGCCTGATCGAGTCCGGCTGATGAAACTATGTTCTGGATGGTTGCCAGTGACAGAACACCGAAGAGTGTTCCTGCGATATTACCAACACCACCGGTAAGCATTGTTCCACCTATGATGGAGGAAGCGATTGCGTTCATTTCCATACCTGATGCATGTGATGCAGAACCTGAACCAACATGGAGGAAGTATACGAATCCGCCAATTCCGGCTAAAACTCCACATATCAGATGTGATAAGAACTTAGTAAGCTTTACATTTATACCAAGCATAAGTGCGCTCTGTGCGTTACCACCAACTGCATAGAAGCTTCTACCAAGCTTGGTCCATCTGAGCACTACGAAGAAAATGATTACGATCAGGAGAGCTACGATAACGCCGATCTCTACGTAAGCATTTACATAGTTACCCAGTCTGTTCACCGAACCGAATCCCGGAACGATAACACGCGTATCCTTTAATTTTACGAATGCTTCATTCTCTACGTTGAATGGAGCTGTATTAACTATTGTCGTCATACCTCTGGCAAAGAACATACCTGCAAGAGTTACGATGAATGGCTGTATGTCCAGATAAGCTACCAGGAAGCCCTGTACAAGGCCAAATGCAAGGCCGATGGCAAGTGCGATTCCGATGGCACCTATGATGCTTCCATTATGGAAGTCAAGATATACTGCACAGCACATACTTACAAGTGCAACTACACCACCGACTGAAATGTCGATACCACCACAGATCATTACGATACTCATACCAACTGAAGTGATGATTAGTGCAGCATTTGCATTAAGTATATTGAAGAATGTCTGTGGTTTCAGGAATCCTTCGCCCTGGAAAACAACAGCACCAATATACATTACGAAGAATACTACTATAGTGATTGTAAGGAGAAGGTTTGTATCATTTGTTCTTGTAAACCAACCTTTAAAGCCTTTCTTCTTTTCCATCTTAAGCCACCTCCTCTTTCTTCTTAGGCACGATCATTGCCCAGAGCTGAGACAGCTTCTTTCTTACTACAGGTGTACTGAGAACAACCAGGATGATAACTACTACAGCCTTATAAGCTGAAAGCGCATCAGACTGAACATTCATCTTGTACAGAGTAGTTGTCAGGAACTGAATAACATATGCACCCATGATAGATGCTGTCATATTAAACTTACCACCACTAAGTGCATTTCCACCAAGAGCAACTGCAAGGATGGCATCCATTTCTATATCCTTAGCTACAACTGAATAGTTGATAGTAGACAGACGGCTTACCTTGATAAGTCCGGCAACTGCTACACAGAGTCCCAGGATAACAAATGTAAGGAATTTGATAAATTGAGGATTGATACCATTCAGTCTTGAGGAGCTCTCATTTATACCAACTGACTGAGTGTAGAGACCCAGTGTTGTGAACTTCAGAACAAGCATTATTATGATAACGCATATAGCTGCAATGAAGAATGGTGTTGGAATAGGTACTCCAGGAATATATCCACCAAAGTATCCGAACTTTGGCTCGCTGATGATAGGAAGCTCGTTGTTGTTGATCCATGCTGCGATTGAACGACCAGCTGTAAAGAGGATCAGCGTTGCTACCATCGGCGGTATCTTAAAGTACGCAACCAGCACACCGTTAAATGCACCGAAGAGCATAGCTACAACACAAGCCACAAGGAAAGCTACTATGATAGGAGCCTGGAGTGTATCCGGTCTTGAGTTTGTTCCACACAGAACTCTAAGGATAACACTACCTGCTATAGCTATAGTTGCACCTACGGAGATATCCTGTCCACCTGAAGCTGCTGTAACCAGAGTCATACCTATTGCAAGGATTGCAAGCTCTGAACCGTAGTCAAGGATAGTCACAAGATATCCATTAAGTACAGGATTTCCTGCACTGTTGGTTCCCAATGTAACCTTGAAGAATGAAGGATCTACAATGAGATTAAATATTGCAAGAGCAAGAAGAGCTGCAAGAGGTATAAGTAACTGTTTATTGAAAACTATTTTTTTCTTTTCCATTACTTCGCCTCCTTTTCTTCGCTCTGTCCTGCGATAGTCTTCATAATTCCGCTCTGTGTAAGTTCATCACCCTTAAGTTCTCCAACCATCTTACGGTCTCTCATAACTACGAGTCTTGAACATGTACGGAGCATTTCGTCTGTTTCTGAAGAGATAAATGTGATACTCATTCCTTCAGAAGCAAGCTTGAGTACAAGCTTTTGTATATCTACCTTGGTTCCTACATCGATACCTCTTGTAGGCTCATCAAGGATCAGATATTCCGGATGCATAAGCAGCCATCTAGCAAGTATAACCTTCTGCTGGTTACCACCCGAAAGAGATTTAATAGGTGTATCAGCTGAAGCAGTCTTTATATCAAGCAGCTTGATATATTCATCCGCCAGCTTATATGTCTGTGCTTTAGAATAAGGTTTAAAGAATCCTCTGAGCACCTGTGATGCCAATATGATATTCTCTCTAACTGACAGATCACCTATAATACCATCAACCTTTCTATCTTCCGGCAGATATGCGATGCCGTTCTTCATGGCATCCAGTGGTTTAGTTATCTTGATAGGCTGGCCATTCTTCTTAACCTGACCGTTTATAACTCTGTCAGCACCAAATATAGCTCTGACACATTCGCTTCGTCCTGAACCAAGAAGTCCGGTGAAACCATTAACTTCACCCTTCTTAATATAGAAGTCAAATGGACTGATTCCGGCATTACTCTGAAGCTGCTCTGCTTCAAATACAGGTGTACTTGCATCCTTTTCTTCATAGCTTGCAGATTCACCCTTGATATCCGAAAGGTCATCCAGTTCCTTACCAAGCATCTTCGATACCAGCTGAACTCTTGGGAGATTCTGGATCTCATATTCTCCTACAAGCTTTCCGTCTCTGAGAACGGTAATCTTATCACATACCTCATAAACCTGATCAAGGAAATGTGTTACGAAGATTATTCCAACTCCCTTTGACTTCAGATCTCTCATAAGTCCGAAGAGCTTCTGAACCTCACTCTCATCCAGTGAGGAAGTAGGCTCATCAAGGATCAGAACCTTACATTCCATATCTACTGCTCTTGCAATAGCAACCATCTGCTGAACCGCGAGTGAGCAGCTTGCCAGCTGCTGATTTGCTTTAGCAGGAATATCCAGCGACTGCAGAATCTTATCAGCTTCCACATTCATCTTCTTCCAGTTCTGAACAGCGCCCTTAGTTCTTCCTATGAACATGTTCTCAGCAACTGTAAGATTAGGACAAAGTGTTATCTCCTGATAAACTGTGGAGATACCTGCATTCTGTGCATCCTGAGGTGAATGTATGT
Organism: uncultured Lachnospiraceae bacterium; assembly: GCA_946183625.1. Taxonomy (GTDB): domain Bacteria; phylum Bacillota; class Clostridia; order Lachnospirales; family Lachnospiraceae; genus Eubacterium_Q. The sequence goes on along the minus strand of CAMHCL010000016.1, from coordinate 776 downwards.
GAACCTCACCTGGCACGCCCTTCAGAAATATAGTTCCTTCGTCTTTCTCATAAACTCCGGTTATAACTTTAATCAGCGTCGATTTTCCGGCACCGTTCTCACCCATCAGAGCATGTATCTCACCCTCGCAGAGAGTAAAGTCAACTGCCTGCAGAGCACGTACGCCAGGAAACGTCTTATGTATGTTTTTTAGTTCAAGTACTGCTTTATCTTTCACGTACTCACCTCTGTTTTCTTCCTATTTTTTCTTATAAAAAGGGCGCGACATAAACTTTTATGCCGCACCCCTTCAATGACATTTATAAATTAGATTCCGTAGTTGTCTACGTCTTCCTGTGTAATTGTTGTTGCGTCAAATCCTTTTTCTTCCATTATGATTGTTTTCTCTGAAAGAGTTTCACCAGCTTCAAGCTTCTTGATTACATCATCAATATACTTAGCCTGGAATGGATTACACTGTCCATCGTAGTTCCAGTTCTGTGCAAGGAGCTCTTCAAGTGCCCACTTGTTGCAGTCAAATCCCATAACTACTACGTCCTTACCAACACCATGAGAGATGTTAGCCTTGTCAAGTGCCTCAACAGCACCCTTAGCCATATCGTCGTTCTCTGCGTAGATTACGTTGAAGTCATCACCAGAATCGATAACAGACTGAACTATCTGCTGTGCCTTCTCTGCGTTCCACTCAGCTGTCTGCTGTGTAACGATTGTCCAACCATTATCCTTAGCCATCTGATCAAGTGCTCCAGATCTACCCTGCTGAGCTGCTGATCCCA
>CAMHCL010000015.1 GCA_946183625.1 uncultured Lachnospiraceae bacterium | reverse complement strand
CCAGGTTATCAAATTCATCATCTGTATATTCTCGCGGATGCACTTCCAAAGTATAATTAGTAACCTCTTCATCATCAGTATCCAGGAGTCCTATCTCAACATGAGAAACTCCCTCTCCATACTCCGGACGCATAACGCTTCGCACCACCTCCTTTTCCGGTATGAATGACAGACATAAGAACAATGCGGAAGCCAAAAATATATAGCGTAAGGTTTCGCCCATAAGCTTACTTAGTACCTCATCAGCTTCTTCACACAGTAACTTATGATTCTGCACTCTGTTTTTTCTATACAACCTGTAGAATCTATCCTTATATTCTTCAGGTATATATCTAATGCAAAGTCTTCCAGCTGAGCCAAAAACACTTCGGTCTGTATGATCATTGCAGACACGTCTGCTGATCAGGATTATTATTGTTATGATCATTACCAAACCGCCTGTGATATACCTCATCTCGTCACCTCTACATTATCTTCACTATTTTTCGACCTATATGATCGGCCAGCACATTCATCCCCAGCATGACTGTCATAAATAACATTCCCGCTATATTTCCATACAGCTTGCTGATAAATCCGGGATTAGTTGTCCTGAGAAATAGAATGATCAACGCTGGCATATATGTCATGACCATTTGTTCCAACTGCTTTGCCGCAACCATTACACCTAATTCCTGGGACAGTTCTATGCCTTCTACGATTCTGTCTACAGTATCCTTTATTATTCTTACTGCATTACCGCCTGTCCTCCTTACTGTGATCAATACATCCACAAAATCTGATATTTCCTCTATATGCATCCGATCTGCAAATTCTCTCATCACTAAGTCAAATGGCTGCTTTAATTCCAGCTTTTTCTCAATCAGAGCAACCTCCTTTACAATCCTAAGATCAGGACCATACATTCTTTCCATGTCCTTCCCTGCTGCTATGAGTGCATGTTCCATAGATTTACCTGCTTCAAGAGCCCCCTGCATGCTGATGATCATATTCTTAAATTCCATCAGCTGTTCTCTCTTTATCTGTTCTTTCATTCTGTCCACAGCGCCTGCAAAAACATAAAAACCAGTCACTGCTCCAGGAATTAATCCCCATAGGGAATCGAAATAAATCCATGCAACACCTGCCATGATGAAAAGACCTTTTATTACTGGCACCAGCATATTCTTAAATGGCATTCCTCTGATATCATGTAATAGCCTCATCATCCCAATTCCTTATATACATTCAGAAGGCCTGCAGATTTTAATTTACTTACATTTACCAAGTCTCTAACCTTCTCCAGATACCCTAAAACCTTGCCATCCTCTTCGCCTGTTTCATTAAATCTGAACAACTCTTTGGTGATTATCTCGTCATCCTTCATTTCCAATACCTCCCTTATTTCCAATACTCTCCTGGAATTATCCCTTAACCTTCCTAAATGAATAACTATATCTAAAGCAGATGTGATCTGCTGTCTGACAGCCTTTAACGGAAGATCTGCTCCCTCCAGAACCATGGATTCCAGTCTGAGAAGCATCTCATGTGCTGAGTTAGCATGACCAGTACAGAGTGAGCCATCATGACCAGTATTCATAGCCTGCAACATGTCTATGGCAGCTGCGTCACGGACCTCGCCCACAATTATTCTGTCTGGCCTCATTCTGAGACTACTCTTAATAAGATTTCTGATGCTAATCTCGTTCTTGCCCTCGACATTTACATTCCTGGCTTCCAGTCTCACCAGATTATCTACACCTATAACTCTGAGTTCTGCTGAATCCTCAATTGTGATAACACGTTCTCCCTGCGGTATGAATTCTGTAAGGGCATTGAGAAATGTGGTTTTTCCTGCACCTGTTCCACCCGAAATGAAGATATTGTATCCTGCCTCTACCAGCAGCTTCAGATACTCTGCAACACTTTCATCAATAGCACCTAAATCTATAAGACACTTCATATCCATTATTCTTTTCGGGAACTTTCTAATGGTGACTATATGGCCATCACAGGATATTCCTTTTAGAACCACATTTACTCTGGACCCATCATCCAGCACCAGATCTGCAATAGGAGAACTCTCATTTACCATTCTGTTTGCTCCGGAAACCATGTGCTGTATGACTGACAGAAGCTTCTCCTCGCTTTCGAAAGCCTTGTCCGTTTTATAGATTCTTCCGTTTTTCTCAACAAATATATTGTCCTTCCCATTGATCATGATTTCTGTAACTTCTTCATCATCCATTAGGGAAGACAGTACATCCAGTCTTCTGATGGAGTTATATACATCCTGTCTTATGGCAAGCATTTCTCTAAGAGAAAACTTTTGTTCCTCATCAGGAACGAGCAGATGTCGGTCAATGGCTTTATAGACTTCCTCATCTACTATCTCAACAGACATATCCATATCGCGGAGGACTCTTTCTTTAATCTGATTTCTGATTTCATCCCGCTCTTCTGACATTTCGCATCACTTCCTCTGCATATCCCTTCATCGCTGGAGAAAACCACTCAGCATCCGGCGGCTCAACCTCAACTATCTTCCGTCTTATTCTCCTTAATCCTTGAACCTTCAATACTTTGTAGAAATTCTCAATCTTTCTTTTGGATACGGCGTCTTTGAGGATAGGCATATAAATCACTTCATAGATATCCAGTATGCTCATATCCTCTAATACCGCCGAACCAAAATCAAAAATATACCCGTTATACATCTCTAAGGACATGATGGCACTTAAGAATCTCTCCATATCAGATCTGAAAACACTCCTGATATCCAGATATGCCCCCGATGCATACAAAACACTGATACCGGAATCTGATATGATTCTTCTAAGCATTTCCTCTCTGATGTTTTCTGAATCTGTAACCAGCAGATATAAAATATCCGATGAACAAAAGCCCTCAGCATCAGAGAATTCCTCCATTCCAACATAGAGTTTCCTGCTGTTTTCAGATACAGCCGTAAGTGCCTTGGCGAAATTTGTTTTTCCACATCGACCAAGCGGAGAATAAACACAGGCGCTCCTATACGGAAGAACTGTACTTATAGCAGGCTTCAGACTGTGACGTATCTTTTCTTCAATAACACTCACATTCTGATATTTGTATATCTCAGGCAAAGAAGGTGAATTATCTGAATCATATCTATTCTCAGTAAGTCTTATAACGGTAATACCCATGATCTGATATCCCTCATCCGTAAACTCACATCCAGACATATCATCCGTAAGAAGCAGGTCCAGATCACTTACAGACAGGTAATCATGTACAGCCTGCATGCTGGAAAAAGCCACCGCTTTAACGCTCATGCTTGCATCGGCCTTCATATTACTTCCGTAATTGATATGATCCATAAGATCACTTGCGAACCTTATTTCGCTGTCACAGATTCCTACAGTGTATTCTTTCATTTCCTCGCCTCCTCACCTTGGGTAAAGCTCATGTTATCACCTTTTGAAATGTGTTTTTTGGGGAAAAAGCGTACATATTGCGAGTGTATTTTTTACGCTGAAAAGAAAATGCGCACCATCAGGTCATTTCATTTACATAACCTTCTAATACGCATTTTATGGAAAGAAAAACCCTCTTCAGCCGAAGAGGGTTTTGTTTCTAATTCACAACAAAGTTTGTGCACTATAGCTAATCATAAAATTAGCATTTTTTATTTAATCACCTGGAAGCTGCGTACTTATTCAGCATCCTTCTTATCGATATACTTATTAAGTGTATCAACAACATCGTTCAGATTATATGGTTTAGCTATATAATCATCCAGCTGATTCTTCATGATACGTTCCTTATCACCGAACATTGCTCTAGCTGTAACAGCGATGATAGGAAGTCTTGGCTTGCGGTTTTCTGCCTCCAGCTTACGGATTTCCTGAGTAGCAGCTATACCATCCATTACAGGCATCTGTACATCGAACAGAGCAGCGTCGTAGGTCTTCTCCTTATAGAGTTCTACAGCCTTCTCACCGTTCTCAGCTATATCGTAGCTGAAGCCTGCCATACCGAGAAGCTTACCGATTACCTGCTGGTTAACAGGCTCATCCTCAGCTACAAGGATACGTGCGTTCTTGCCGTTAGCATTATTAATTGAATAAAGAGCTGGATCCTTCTTATCCTCTGCTTCCTTAACTTCCTCAGCCTCAGCTGCCTTAACAACCTTAAGAGGAATCTCTGCGATAAATGTAGATCCTATTCCTTCTTTACTCTGAACGGTAATAGTACCATTCATAAGCTCTGTGATCTGCTTTGATATAACAAGTCCAAGTCCTGAACCACCATATCTACGTGTATCTGAACCATCAACCTGTGAGAATCTTATAAACAGCTTGCTCATGTTAGCATCAGATATACCGATACCTGTATCAGCAACTGCCATACGAAGTCTTATATTATCATCTGAATCATCAATAGCTGCGATCTTAACTCTTACACCACCATCTGATGTGAACTTGATAGCATTTGAAAGCAGACAGTTAAGTACCTGCTGTATACGCTGTCCATCAGCCTTAACCAGCTTCGGCATATTGTTACCGAAGGACAGATCAAGTGATATATTCTTAGAATCTGCAGAAGGAACATGTGCGGCAACAGTCTCTTCGATGTATGCCTTGATATCACATATCTCTTCCTTGATCTTATACTTACCAGCCTCCAGCTTACTGATATCAAGGATATCATTGATAAGTCTCAGAAGGTTGTCAGCACAATTCTTAGCAGTAATCAGGTTATCTCTGTAATCAGCCTGAAGATCATCAGCCATAAGTGTAAGCTGGATCATACCCAGGATACCATTGATAGGTGTTCTGATCTCATGACTCATATTTGCGAGGAACTCAGCCTGAGTCTTATATGCAGCATTTGCATCCTCTATAGCCTTTGAAAGCTTAGCCTCTGTCTCCTTCTGCTCTGTAACATCAATAACTACCATATTAATGTGGTCAGACTCTGACTTATACATAACTGTATTGAAGACCTTGCCCAGCTTCTCCATGGTGATCTCAACATCCATCAGGTCACCTTCCTTAGTTCCTGATGTATTGTAAGCCTTAAACCATGCATTTATATCCTGAAGAACCTCTATGTGGCTGTCTCCAAGAATCTTATCTACGAACTCTTCTCTGTCGAGATTGAAATATGTTCCGAAGATATCATTTGCGTCTACAACCTGATATCCTACAACCTCTCCTGTTGCATCAGATATGATACGTGCCTGAGCAAATCCGATAGGAAGATTTCTGAAAAGCTTTCTATACTTATCTGTCTTGTTGCTCTGCTTCTCCTGCTCTGCCTTCATGCTAACCAGGAAGAATGTAAGTCCTGCAGCAGCAACCACAAGAACGATTCCTATCACAGGCGATTTAGAACTGAGTATAGCACCCACTACCCCTAGAACCAGAACGATGGCCGCAGTCAGAATGGCCAGTTTTTTCGGTTCCATATTCTTTAACTTGTCCATATATACTCTCCTCAATACATTTGAAAATAACTATTCTGATTATAATGCATATAAAGTTTTCATTCAACCTGATTTTCTACTTCGGAAGCCTCTGTTTCATCATTATTTTCTTCCTCACCATCTTCCTCGGAAGACTTGTCCTTACGCCTTCCAAGAATCAGGATCAGGGCAAATGTAATCCATCCCAATATCGTTACTATCCACGCCGGAGCAAGTCCCGGAGTTCTGTATTTCATTACGATATTATGCCTTCCCGGAACAAGTCTTGCTCCCAGGAAACTATTCATGATAGTTTCGGTTTCAACCTCTTCTCCATTGTCATATATCTTCCAGCCATCGCTGTATGGAATGGTGGTGAATAACATTTCACCCGGAGCCACGTCTATAGTTCCTTCTATCCTGGTATCTCCGGCATATGTCACCTGCATCTTGTTCTCATCCAGCTTCTGCCTGAATTCATTCAGATGCTCCTGGTCCAGCCGTGACAGATATACATTGAGCGAACCGCTGCGGCTGTAATTCTCGCCGAACTGCATTACGAGCTTCACGTCATCCTCTATACTCAGTTCACCAAGATCTATCATCTGAGTGAAATATCTTCCGGAGGCCTGACGCTCACCATTCTTGTAATAATCTATATTCTTCATGGCATTTCCACGGATGTTGATGAAATACCTGCCATCATCCGGTGGATTGAAGTTAATAGTAATGGAGATCGTGTCACCGGTTCCATCCTTATACGTCAGAAGGTTCGGGTTGTCTTCGCTCATCTGAGCCTTGCAGCCTTCACCGTTCACCAGATAATATGCCAGCATGTTCTCATAGATATAAGGTGTTTTATTCATGAGCTCTGCCATATCATTCAGGTTTGCTTCTGCATTGTAATTACTTGGATCCCACTCCATTATGCTGCTGTTTACGGCATAGACTGGTGGGAGTGCAGATTTATTCTCATATATTTTCACATCTTCTTTATCGTAGACAAGGTCATAATCCAGGGCATAATTATTGTAATTACCCTCAACAGTGTAGATATATCTGACGCCGAATATGTCATTTGTCATAGGCGTGTTACCTTTGTAGAGGTACTCATTTGCGCCGGTGTAGAAGCCTAATCTGGCCATGGTATCTACTGTGTCGCCAGGTACAGTGGAGCAGAAGGTTCCGATGCTCCTGAGATTATGATAGGTATTCTCATTTAACATTTTACCGGTTACAAGCTCTTCTCTGTAATATCCGGTATCGTTCAGCTTCTTATATTTCTGCAGGTCTGCTCTCGCCTCTTCAATCTCAGCCAGCCCCTCTGAATAGTAAGCCGCATCCGCAAATCCATTCTGTGCAAATCCGAAGGAAGCATTGGTGGTGATCTCAAGGATCATTACAATGGCCATAACTATGGAAACCGTCTTAAATGTTATCAGATCTCTGGCTCTCATTATTGAAAGTGCGCAGTATATGATAACCAGCATTTCACTAGTAATGAGCATGGCATAGGCCGGAACGTCACCTTCTATCGGCGCAGTAAAATATATGGCAGGGAATACTCCCAGCGCAAGGATTGAAGCCAGTACCACCTGATATACCTTCTGTTCCTTCAGTCTTACAACTGTCTCATAGCCTATAAAGAGCAGGGTGAAAATGTACAGGAAGGAGAATCTGTTTGGTATTCCATACTGATCATGGAAGCCGTGCCACACGAAATTCATTATGCTTTCATTCATGCTGACAACAAATACTCCAAGTAATAATACTTTCCTGATCTTCTCAGCAATCTTGATCCTGTCTGAGAAGATAAAGAACATCAGAAGAACAACCGCGAAGATTCCGCAGTATAGATTGGCGTCACCGTCGAAATTATTCATTGTGACAGGTTCAGATAAGAAGAAATGTTTCTTTAAGATGTCTGTGAATGGTCCATACCATTTATGTTCCGGAAGGCCTCTTCCTGCAGTAGAGGTTCTCATGATGCCCAGGTATGAAACCATAAGTGAGAATGCTGACATCATTGCAGCCAGAATGCTGGCGCCGGAGAATTTAAGGCCATCTGTTATGAACTTCTTGAAGCTCTCATGACTTCCGGCCAGGAACCAGAGACATAAGAAGATACATACCATAAATGCGATATAGTAGTTACAGTACAGGGCATAGAACAGCGCCAGTATGTACATAGCCGGCGACTCGCCCTTCATGAACTTCTCGTATCCCAGGATTATGATCGGCAGGATCATTATGGTGTCCAGCCACATGAGATTCCACATGTATCCACATATGTAATTATTTAATGCATAGGCAACAGCAAAAGCTGTTATAAGTCCATTGTTTACTAATTTATCTCTATTTCTTGTAAGGAAGAAGCCGAAGGTTCCGGCTGACAGTATGATCTTGAGAGCCGTAAGAACGCACATAACAGATATTACATCCTTCTGCCTTACAAAGAACAGAAACAGATTAAATGGAGATGCCATATAATACAGCATCAGAGGAAGGAAAGACTGACCCAGTCCTATATTCCATGTGTACTCCAGATTTCCGAAATGCTTCAGCTTGTACTGAAATTCACTGTAAAATGGAACGTACTGATGCATGCTGTCCACCATAGTAAATGAATTCCCGCCGAAGGGTCTGATATGTCCTACGATCATAATAGCAAGCATAAAAACAGCAGTAATGGTCATGGCAAGAAGCCATGACCAGTTACTGTGAATTAAAGACTTTATTTTGTTGTTCTTAGCGCCTTCTGAATTCATTGCTATCGTCGTTCTAATTACACTTATATCCTTTATGGATTTTGATCATCGCAGTACATTTTACTGGTTAGCTGAAAGCACATATATCAGTGGTGAATTCCAGTAAATGGTTATCTCATTAGTTGAATAACTCTGTACGTTATCTGCATAGCAGGCTGCAGCAGCTTCTTCACCCAGAAGTGCCTTCGCATAAGAATCATTTAATCCATTGTTAGGTCCACCTACCAGCATTCCTGACATAGCCTTACCTACAGCTTCTGATGGTCTGTGGTGTGGATCCTGTGGATACATGGTTCCGAAGCCTGTCACATAGCAATAACCTACTACATTTGCACCCATAAGATAATCCAGCTGTCTCTTGGCAAGCTTCTTGTAGGAATCATCTTCTGTAAGATTGTATGCCATGTAGAGAAGCTCTCCATTGTTGGCAACAGTCATGTTACTGCCCCATGGATAGTTATCCTTCAGAGCCATGAAGTACTGATCCTTCGCTGTACTCTCAACTACTCCATCGGCAGCAGCTACTATTATTTCTTTACCCTTGTCCTTCAGGTCTGTATCAGAATTTGCAAGATCATAGCTTGCATAGAGTCCGATATCTGCCCAGCCAAGTCCCTGCTTAAGAGTTGTATCTGCAAGCTGTGCGTCTATCACATCCTTCAGGTCGTCTCTTCCTGAGATATAGAGCTCTGAAGCAGCCCAGTATACTTCATCAGAAAGTCTTCCGTCAGGATATTCACCTGTTTCAACATCTTCAGGATTAGTGAATCCCTTAAGACTGTTATCCTCAACCTTTGCACCCAGATAATCCCATGCCTTCTCAGCAGCTGCATAAGCCTTCTCTGAGAATTCAGGATCTATATCCTTGTATACGCGGGATGCCTTTGCCATAACTGCCGCGAAGTCTCCTGTTGCAGCATCAGATATAGGTGACAGTATCAGCTCGTCAGTCTCGTCCTGAGGCATAACGCTTTCAGGGAAAGCAAGACAGGTAACCTTATGATATACTCCGCCAGTGGATTCGTCCTGCATCTTCATCATCCAGTCAAGACCGAATCTAGCTTCATCAAGCAGATCAGGAGTACCATTTCCGCTTTCAGGAATACCCATATCATCTGCATCTACTCCGCAGTCCTCATAAGCAAAAATGAGGTCCGCTATAGTCTTTGCAGTTGAAACTGTATAACGACCATAATCACCTGCATCATGCCAGCCGCCATTTACATCCTTCTTCTGGGATGTACCATAAACTGTAGCCTCTGTATCATGACATACAGGATGCGCAAAATCACCTGCTATAGAAGCATCTGTTTCAGTACCGCAACGCTGCTTATAGAGCATCAGTACCACGTCTTTGTACATTTCACTATAAAGGCCTTCACCTATAGCAAATGGATAGGATGTGCCCTCTTCTGTATAAATGTAAAATGTGCCTTCTGTTGTAAAGTCACTGAAATCTCCCTGCTGAATGAATTCACCAGAAGCTACGTCCGGCTGAGTATCAGCAAGAGTTCCTGCATATACTACTTCCTGTGTGGAAGCATCACAAACATAGAAATCTGTTAATTCCTTGCTCTTAACAAATGCAGTCTTCTCGTCTTCAGGTGCATAACCAATCTGGTTTATTGCTACGCTGTTGTATATTGGAAGGCCTCGAACAACCTGTGCATTTGTTGCATCCTTAACCTCGAGCTTGATGTTATCGAAGTACACATTATGCTCGCCTGGATCAGCTGACATATCTTCCATCTTGCCCATGTTGAATACAACACGTGGAGCAGGATCAGAATCCTCTGTCATCTCAAACTCTACTTCTATGTGTGAAGGTTCTGAAGTAACGTCTATATACTCTCCGGTATAAGCGTGGTAATCGCCGCCGTTAAGCTGTAATCTGTACTCCACCTTTCTGTCTATATCACTATGTACATCAAAGCTGTATGTATATACTGCACCCTGGCTGAGAGCAAAGCCATCCCAATAGATCTGGTTTGCATAGTCAAGGCTTCCGCATTTCTTAACATTTACGGCCAGCTCGCCATCTGCATTTGATATCTCGCATTCACCACCATTTGTGTATGTGACGAACCCATCTATATCGCCATCATCGAAGTTGATATCAACTACCACATCACCAGTCTGAACACCAGTATCCTCTTCTCCATCAGAAGCATCAGCAGAGAAGCTGTCCTCTGCAGCTGCGGGACCCTTATCAACCTTATCGCCTACAGCATATTTGCCTGAAGACGCCGAACTAGTATCAGTCTGAGACGCCTCGATCACTGCCTCTGTTACTGCTTCTGCTGTAGTTTCTTCACTTTTGTTTCCACAGCCCACTGCAGAGAGTAGTAAGCCAATAGCCAGAACAGATGCTATATATCTTTTGTATCTCATACATACCTCCAAAGTACAATGTGCATTCGTAATTTATTTCCTGTTCTCCATATAGAGGACTACCTCTTTAAAGTCCATGTCTCCACCGAAGATTGAAAGTGCGCTTCCAATGGTTACATCAATCTTATTGTTACCAAGTTCATAGATCATGTCCAGATCTTCAAAACTTGATATTCCACCGGCATAGGTGACAGGTATATTGTTCTCCCATGTTCCGAGTATCTCTATCAGATCCCTCTCAACACCATTTCTCTTACCTTCAACATCAACGGCATGAATAAGATATTCATCACAGTACTGTTTTAACTGATCCAGAGTTTCATGACATACTACAGTGTCGGTGTATTTCTGCCATCTGTCAGTCACCACATAATAGTTGCCATCTTCCTTCTTCCTGCAGGACAGATCAAGCACCAGATGCTCTTTACCCACCAGATTCACCAGCTTTTCAAGTCTCTCATAATTGATATAGCCATCCTTGAACAGATATGTTGTCACGATGACATGAGAAACTCCCAATGCAATAAAATCTGCAGCGTTTTCAGATGTAACACCGCCGCCGATCATAAATCCACCCGGATATTCCTTGATGGCAAGCTCTGCCGCTCTGACATCCTCTATATACCCTGGTGATCCGGCCTTGTCCAGAAGGATTATATGTCCTCCGGGCATGTTGCAGTTTCTATAAAGTCTACCGAAGAAACTGGAATCCTGCTCTGCTATGAAATTAGTTTCAGCCCCCAGTTCGTCGTCCAGAGTTCCACCAACTATCTGCTTAACTTTACCTTCATGAATATCTATACATGGTCTGAATTTCATTTTACGCCCCCCTGTCCATGTCGGATTATATAAATCGTACTTTTTTGATTATATCATGACTAACTTTCATCGTCACTCCTCAACTTTACCAGTTCTGTGGCTACGAAAGGAACTGTCAGAAGGAGTGACAGAACATCTGAACATGTCTGTGTTATCTCTACTCCTGTAAGCCCCAGAAACATAGGAAGAATGATGATGAGTGGCACGAAGAAAATACCATTTCGAGCCGAAGAAGTAATAGTTGCTTTCAGTCCTTTACCCATAGACTGGAGCATCATATTTCCCATGATAAGCACAGCGTTAACTGGAAGTACACAGGACTGACATCTCAGTGCAAATGCACCTACCTCCACAACAGCGGGATCATTTCTGAACCACCTGATTATGTCAGGGGCAAATATAAAGCATAGAACTGCCAGCACAAACAGGAATATAGCTCCCCATCTTACGCAGAAGTAAAAGCCTTCTCTGACCCTCTTCTTAAGACCTGCTCCATAGTTAAATGAACAGACAGGCTGATAGCCCTGACCGAAGCCTATAAGTGCCGAGATTGTCATCATCATAACTCTTGTTACGATGGTCATACCGGCTATGGCAGCCGTCCCGCCATATATTCCTGCATATCTGTTCAGAAGCAGTGTAGACAGAGCCGCCAGTCCCTGTCTGAATAGAGATGGTGCTCCACCATTTATTATCTCAAGTAAATAATGTCCATTAATATGTACATTTTTCAAATGTAATCTGATATTCTCGCCTCTTGTACTTCCTACGAGAAGAACCACGAAGCTTATGAACTGACCGGAAACTGTGGCAATCGCCGCACCGGCTACACCCAGTTTAAATACAAGTATGAGCAGCGGATCCAGCACTACATTTATCACCGCGCCACACATAAGGCCAACCATGGCATACATGGCACTGCCCTGAAATCTCAGTTGGTTGTTGATAACAAACTGGCACATCATAAGGGGTGCACCCATGAGTATTATCCTCATGTATATCTCTGTATCAGCCATGGTGCTGCTGTCAGCACCTATCCATCCACATAACGTCGGAGCAAATACATTTCCGATAACGGCAACCAAAACACCCAGTATCATTGCTATGGCAAAGCCTGTGGATGCCATGCAATTTGCTTCTTCCTTCTTACCGGCTCCCAGCATTCTGGACAGATAATTACCCGATCCATGTCCACAGAAGAATCCGCAGGCCTGAATGATCGCCATTACAGAAAAAACAAGACCCACTGCTGCTGTTGCCTCAGTGGATATCTTGCCTACAAAATACGTATCAGCCGAATTATAAAATGCGGTTACCAGCATGCTGATTATAGTTGGTATCGATAATTTAATTATAAGCTGGGGGATTGGTGTCTTGGTCAGCATATCCCGACGAGACATGCCATGCTTCTTATCTGCCACATCTCCAGCCTTCTTCTCTGTTGTCATATCTTATTCCGTCACATCCTCAATACGTAGTGTTCTCAGCTCTTCATCACTGATGTCGTCTATATCAACTATTCTCGAAGCCTGTCTCTCTATGCAGCGCTCAATATAGTTTCTGACCTCTCTGGCATTAGCGAAGTTCTCTTCATGTGCCTTAGCTCTCTTATTCAGATATTCCTTAACATACTCAAGAGCTTCCTTATCAGGCACATACTCCTGCTTCTTGCACATAGATTTAAATATATCAGTCAGTTCCTTACCTGTGTAATCACTGAAGAAGATATATTTATTAAATCTGGACTTGAGTCCAGGATTTGAATTAACAAACTCCTCCATCTTATCAGTATATCCCGCTACAATGACGATCAGGTCATCGCGATTATCCTCCATAAGTTTGAGCAGAGTATCAACAGCTTCCTGTCCGAAGTCCTTCTCGTCGCCCACCTTAATGAGTGTATAAGCCTCATCTATGAAGAGAATTCCACCCAGAGCACTCTTAACAACCTCCGCAGTCATAGCTGCAGTCTGTCCAACATATCCCGCTACAAGCTTCGATCTGTCAACCTCTACCAGCTGTCCCTGACTTACAACACCAAGTGCCTTATAAATCTTTGCCAGCAGTCTTGCAACAGTAGTTTTACCTGTACCCGGATTACCAGAGAATACCAGATGAAGAGTTATATCAGGCTGTTTCATGCCTCTCTCTTCACGGAGCTTTCTCACCTTGACCAGATTTATCAGATTCGTCAGATCCTGCTTAACTGACTTAAGTCCAACCAGTGAATTGAGTTCCTCCATCAGTTGATCCAGAGTCTCCTCCTGATGATCAGATTCGGTACTGGAATTAACAGCAGCCTTAGTAGCGCTTACCTCCTCCTTGGTAGCTCCGGCACCAGTATTTCCAGTCTTATTATTAGCTACACTTCCTGGATTTCCGAAATACAGTCCATATTCCTTCAGGAAATTATCCAGCATGAGGCTGTAATTGGACAGGTTTGCAACCTCTGTAATAGTCTCTCCATTAACTGCCACAAAAGCGGTACCCAGATCCTTGAACAGATCCACAACTGTCTTGGACAGATTCTTTCCGTCCTGAGCCTTAACAATGCCCACAGACATATCATACTTAGCCAGATAGAACAATGCCTTAGGCGGAGTATTTATGAAATCCTTGTCCATGCATTTCCCATACTTGAAATTCATGAACTGGCTGATGTCCATAGTCATTCCAATGTAATCCTTTATGAACTCCAGCTCGCTTCTTCCATCTGTTCCATCAGTCTCAAACAGAAATCCTATGTACTGAAGGAAATTATATTTAAGCATATCCCTCAGTGACATGTTGTTCTGCGCATTAAAATCAGGCAGAGCTCTGCCTGCTGTATCTGCCAGCCTGTAAGCTGTATCTATCCTGTTTTTTAAAACGTGATCGATCATAATACTATTTTTCCTGTAGCTTCATAGCCTTATCCAATAACCATTCATGATCATTATGTTCCGGTTCATTCAGCACAATTTCCAGAAGTATCTTCAATATCCTGCCCATGTCCGGTCCCGGTTTGATCCCGGCATCGATCAGATCCTTGCCTGTGATCTTCAGATCCTTGATCGTAAGAGCATCCTGATTCTCCATGATTTCATCATGATACTTTATAAATGTATCGATCCTCTCGCGATTAATCTCCGAATTATAATCACTCTGTCCCAGGTTGTCTGCACGCTTAAGCTCAATAAGATCATCAAAATAATTCTCGCCCATCCTGCTCAGCATCTTCCTGACAGTGGTGAGGTTTAAATTACCATTGATGCCATAATCGTGCCAATATACAAGCTTCTTGACATCGCGGATAGTATCATTATCAATTCTCAGTCTCTTCAGGACCTTCCCGGCGATCTCTTCACTTACCAGATTATGACCCTTGAAATGGTCAATGCCATCTTCATCTGTGGTCTTACAAGCCGGCTTTCCTGAATCATGAAGCAGCGCACTATATCTCATAACCTTATCAGGTCTTACGTTCTTTATAACCTCTACAGTATGGCGGCCAACATCATATATATGATACTTGGAATTCTGCTCTGTCTGCATCATGAGGTCAAATTCCGGTAGGATCACCGCCGTTATTCCCAGCTCATACATATCTATAAGCTTCTCAGGATGATCTGATACCAGAAGCTTCGTCAGCTCTGTCTCAATACGTTCAGCAGATATATCCCGAAGCTCTCCCGCATGGCTCTTCGCGGCATTCCAGGTATCTTCATCTATATCGAAGCCCAGCTGAGCCGCAAATCTCACCGCTCTCATAATCCTCAGAGCATCCTCATTGAACCTGTCATCAGGATTGCCCACGCATTTTATAATGCCGTCATTCAGATCCTGAACACCGCCGTAGAGATCTATAAGTCCATCCTTCTCATTGTAAGCCATGGCATTTATAGTGAAATCTCTTCTCAGCAGATCCTCAGCAAGTTCCCTTGTGAAATGTACTTCATCCGGTCTTCTGTGATCTGTGTACTCGCCATCGATCCTGTAGGTCGTCACCTCGTAGCCCTCGCCCTTCAGCAGAACTGTAATGGTTCCATGCTGGATTCCGGTATCGAAGGTTCTCTTAAATACCTTCTTTACTTCCTGGGGCGTAGCCGAGGTTGTAATATCCCAGTCGTTCGGTTCTCTTCCCAGGATACTATCTCTGACGCATCCACCTACAGCACTTGCCTCATAGCCTGCATTATTCAGTTGTTCTATGATATATGCCACATTTTGAGGCAGTTCTATTTTCATATTTTATTAATAAGCCCTTCCGAAATAAACCATCTTCTTTGCAGGCTTTCCACAGCATACACATGTGTCTGCTATATGCTCCTGCTCAAATGGCATACATCTGGTTGTGGCACCTGTCTGAGCCTTGATATTCTCTTCACACTCTGTCTCGCCACACCACATAGCCTTAATGAAACCAGGCTTGTTATTTACTGTATCTACGAATTCATCCCATGTAGCAGCTGTATATGTATGTGTATCTCTGTGATTTCTTGCAACTTCAAGCATATCCTTCTGAATAGTATCCAGAAGCTCTGCAATGTAATTATCAAGCCCATCGAGAGATACCTGCTGCTTGTCGCCTGTATCACGTCTTACTACTACACACTGATTATTCTCTATATCACGAGGTCCTATCTCAACTCTTACAGGTATACCTCTCATTTCACATTCAGCGAACTTGAAACCTGGGGACTTGTCAGTCTCATCAACCTTTACTCTTGCAACCTTAGAGAGAGATTCCCTGATTTCCTCAGCCTTCTCAAGTACACCTTCCTTCTTCTGCTGGATAGGCACGATCATAACCTGAGTTGGAGCAACTCTTGGTGGAAGCTTGAGACCATTGTCATCACCATGAACCATGATGATAGCTCCAATAAGTCTTGTTGTTACTCCCCATGATGTCTGATGTACATACTTTAACTGATTGTCTTTATCTGTATACTGAACACCGAAAGCCTTAGCAAAACCATCACCGAAGTTGTGGCTTGTTCCAGACTGAAGCGCCTTACCATCATGCATTAGTGCTTCGATGGTGTATGTAGATACTGCTCCTGCGAACTTCTCCTTCTCAGTCTTCTGTCCCTTTACTACAGGAATGGCAAGAACCTCTTCACAGAAATCAGCATATACATTTAACATCTGGATAGTTCTCTCTTCTGCCTCTTCAGCTGTTGCATGAGCTGTATGCCCTTCCTGCCACAGGAACTCTCTTGATCTGAGGAAAGGTCTTGTCTCCTTCTCCCATCTTACAACTGAGCACCACTGATTATATACCTTTGGAAGGTCTCTATATGATGTAATGTCCTTCTGATAGAAATCACAGAAAAGTGTTTCTGATGTAGGTCTTACACACAGCTTCTCCTGAAGCTCATTAAGTCCGCCATGAGTAACCCATGCAACTTCTGGTGCAAATCCCTCTACGTGATCCTTCTCCTTCTGAAGAAGTCCCTCTGGGATCAGCATTGGAAGATATACATTTTCAACACCTGTTTCCTTGAATCTCTTATCAAGCTGGCTCTGGATCAGCTCCCAGATTGCATAACCTGAAGGCTTAAGTACCATGAAGCCCTTAACGCTTGTATATCCTGTAAGTTCTGCCTTTACAACTACGTCTGTATACCACTGGGCAAAATCTTCCTCCATAGAAGTAATTGCCTCAACTTTTTTCTCTGCCATTTATTTATCCTCTTTTCTTTTTCTTATTCAGTCTGGCTCCTGACATTGGAGCCTCAGCTCCTCTGTCAGGAGCTTTGTAACTCTGCCACCGATACCTGCGGAATCGTTGGCTCTACCAGTCCATCTGGTCCATAATATCAAATGCTTTTCCCTCCGGTTCACGGTGGAGCGTTATCTCCTCCCCCGTAACGGGATGTATAAATTCTATTCTTGTTGAATAAAGTCCTATCTCTTTGTTAGCCTTACCCCCTGCGGGTCGTCCATACTTCCTGTCTCCCCAGATAGGTGTTTTATTCGCTGCCATCTGACATCTAATCTGATGATGACGACCTGTCATAAGTTCAACCAGGAGGTAAGAAATAGTCCCCTCATCTGTGTCGAGCTCATCTAGAACCTCATAGCCCAGCTTGGCAGGCTTTGCACCCTTCGTTCCCTTAGGAACGATCTTCGATACATTTTTCTTCTTATCATGCAATATATAGTCTTCCAGAATGCCCTCCGGTTCTTTCATGAGACCCCATACTACCGCCTGGTAATACTTAGTGATCTCACCATCCTTCAGCATGTCTGTCAGCTTCGCTGCAGTATCCATATCCTTTGCGAAAAGGACAATTCCTGAAACCGGTCGGTCAAGGCGATTAATGATAGCCACATAAGGCTCCTCATCCGAATCCGACCTGTCATATAGGTACTGCGTTACTTCTGTCAGAAGATCAGCATTATTCGTTTTATCCGGTTGAGATGACATGCCATAAGGCTTAACACATGCTATCATGTAGTCATCTTCATATACTATATCTAATCTCATTCTATCCTCGAATCTGATATTAATATCTGCTTGGCATAGCGCTCCTTATAAGGTCCGCATACCAGTTAAATATATTCATTCCAACAAATACAGAAATTATCATACCTACGCATAGCGAAGGTCCGAATGGTAAATGTTCTTTACCCGATTTCTTCTTGCTGGCAATAACAATGATTCCTGCCGCTGCTCCTACAAATACACCGATAAGGAAACCGGCCAGAGTCATCTTCCATCCCAACAGAAAACCGGCTGCAAACATCATCTTGATATCTCCGAAGCCGAAAGCTCCTCTTATAATAAGCGTAAGAATCAGCATGAAGCCGCTGACACATAGGGCTCCGATTATTCTCTCAACTATCGTGATCTCCGGCACTATCCATATGGCAATGATTCCAAGACCCAGAATTATATAATTCAGTTCCGGTGGAATCTCCATGGTATCTAAGTCCACAAATGCAATAGTAACTATGAGTCCGAAGAACAGGAAATATAGAACAGTCTTAAGATCAAAACCGAACCAGAATCCAGTAAAAGCACTAAGCAGAACTCCTATTATGATGACCGCCCAGAATCTCACTGGGTTGTCATTTTTTGCATCTTTAAAACCGGCTTTCTTCTTCTCGGCTTCGACAACCTTCATCTCCTCAGCCTTCTTCTTCTCGGCCTTGGTCATGGTGTTATCGACATCCTCATCGTAATCTTCCCTTGAACGAATACGTGCTATAAGTCGACGTATAAGTACATCCAGGAACAGATAAACGATTGCTCCAGCCACTGCCATAATGACAGCTACTACAACATTATTCATATCGTTTCCTTTTATGGCGAATCTAATCTACTCTTCTGTAGCTTCCTTAGGTTCTTCTACAGCCTTTATCTCTATATGAAGCTCATCCAGCTGGCTCTGCTCAACTGCTGATGGAGCATCCATCATTATATCCTGTGCATTCTTGTTCATAGGGAATGCAATGATCTCGCGGATTGATTCTTCTCCAGCCAGAAGCATTATCATTCTATCTACACCAGGTGCGATACCTGCATGTGGAGGTGCACCATAAGTAAATGCATTGTACATAGCTGGGAATTTAGCCTTAACCTCTTCCTCACCAAGGCGAACCATTTCAAATGCCTTGACCATGATCTCAGGATTGTGATTTCTGACAGCTCCTGATGAAAGCTCAATTCCGTTACATACCAGGTCGTACTGATCAGCCATGATGCTGAGAGGATCAACCTCGCCTGCCTCTGCCTTCTCAAGGATTTCCTTGCCGCCTATAGGCATGGAGAATGGATTGTGGCAGAACTCCAGAAGTCCTGACTCCTCTCCGATCTCATACATAGGGAAGTCAATAATCCAGCAGAATTCATATCTTTCCTTATCCATATGTCCTTCGCAGGCTGCACCAAGCATCTTCACTGCAACACCGGATATCTTCTGAGCAAGAGTCTTCTTGCCGGCTCCAACTACCACCAGTGTATTTGGAGTAAGTCCGAGTTTCTCAGTAATCTTCTCAGCAACTGCTGGATCAGCATTAACGAACTTAGCGATTCCGCCAGCGATTGCTCCGCTTTCGTCACATTTGAACCAATAAGCCTTTGCGCCTGCCTGTACTTCTATATCAGCACAGATCTTATCGATCTGCTTTCTTGTAAGCTTGCAGTCTGAAACAGGTACTGCCTTAATGACATTATCCTTAAATGGATCGAAGCCGCAGTCTGCCAGTTCCTCTGTTACATCCTTTACTCTGAGGTCAATACGAAGGTCCGGCTTATCTGTTCCGAATTCATCCATTGCCTGAAGATATGGAATCCTGGTAAAAGGTGCTTCAGACGCAATATTATATTTTCCATATTTAGCAAAAATTGGAGGGAGTACATCCTCGATTATTTCAAATACATCATCCTTAGATGCAAATGCCATTTCCATATCCAGCTGGTAGAACTCTCCAGGTGAACGGTCGCCTCTTGCATCCTCATCTCTGAAGC
>CAMHCL010000014.1 GCA_946183625.1 uncultured Lachnospiraceae bacterium | reverse complement strand
TCTTATGGGGCTTTAAATGATAACATGGATGATCACCTTCACCTAATACATCCACATAACAAGATTCGCTGACAGACTTTGGAACTACAGCAGGATACTTCTTTTTCTTGGCCAATATTTTATTGTATGTAGTTGTTTCAATATCTTTCTTCATACGCGGCCCCTACACCTGGTATCAAATCAGCACATTTAATCTAAAAAGAAAACCCGTATCAAAGATACGGGTTAATCTTAATCTCACTAATCCTGGAAGAAGTATCCGACACCCCATTTTGTATGGATGTATTCCGGATCAGCCGGATGAACCTCTATCTTCTCTCTGAGTCTTCTTACATGAACATCAACTGTTCTTGCATCACCAGGATATGAAGCTCCCCATACTTCCTGAAGCAGTTCTTCTCTGGAATAAACCTTGTTTGGATTTGATAACAGAAGCATTACCAGATCAAATTCCTTAGCAGTAAGATTTACTTCATGTCCATTTATGAAGACTCTTCTGGAATCAATCTCCAGCTTAAGTCCCTTCTTCTCTATTACATTTGACGAAACAGATTTTGAATCGTCCGTCTTAGTATTTCTTCTAAGTATAGCCTTTATTCTTGCCTTAACCTCAAGAATATTGAAAGGCTTGGTGATATAATCATCAGCGCCATACTCCAGTCCGAGGATCTTATCCATATCCTCGCCCTTTGCTGTAAGCATTATTATAGGAACATCAGAAAACTCTCTGATCATCTGACATACTTCAAGTCCTGAGAACTTAGGAAGCATGATATCTAAAAGAATGATGTCATAGATATTAGCTCTCGCCTTCTCAACGGCTTCCTCACCATCAAAGGCAGTATCCACTTCCATGTCATCCTGCTCAAGAGAAAACTTAAGTCCCTTAACTATTAACTTCTCGTCGTCTACTACAAGTACTTTCTTCATAGCTTACCTCTGGACCGTAATGTGGTCTTTAATCTTATTATAAACGCCTGTCTTTATCCCTGATATGTTCATGATGTCTTCAATACTATTGAAGCAGCCATGTTCATCGCGGTAACTTATGATCATATCCGCCTTGGCTTCCCCTATTCCAGGTAAAGTCATAAGCTGTTCTCTGGTTGCGGTATTGATATTCACAAGGCCATCAGACTGTCCACTCTCTTCAGAAGCTTTTCCCTCTGATGCCGGATCAGCCGTTCCATTAACTTCCATCTCAGGAACCAGATTTTCATCAACCTCAGCCTGGGTGGGAAAATATATCCTCTCCCCATCTGACAGCTTCTCAGCCAGATTGATATAACCCGCTGCAGCATCCTCATTCAGCCCGCCTGCCTTGTCCAGTGCATCACATACCCTGTCATCTGCCGACAGCTTATATACGCCTTCCTTGGCCACCGCACCACACACATAAACATATATGTCATTATTATAGTTCTCTTCCGACTCCGAAGTGTTGCATGTACTCTCGGAAGTGTTGCATGTACTCTCGGAAGTATTGCATGTACTCTCGGAAGTTTCGCTTGTACTCTCTGAATTCACCACATTTATATCAGAGCCATCAGTACAGCCCGCCATCAGAAGCAGTGACAACATACATAAAATGTGTATACATTTTTTTATTATCATATATCCTCCATTAAGAGGATATCCTGATACCACGACTACCTTTAATTGTAGACGATTTAGGGATAGTTTTCAAGTATTTAAGTTTTACTCATCATTCAGGATAACTGTTCCAATACCCTTCTCAGTAAAGAACTCCAGAAGCAGGCAGTGTTCAAGTCTTCCGTCCAGTATATGCACTCTTGCAACGCCATTTTTCATGGCATCTATACAGTTCTGAAGCTTAGGAAGCATACCGCCACCAACAACTCCGTTATCTATCATTGCCTGAGCCTCGTCTATCTTCATCGAAGAGATAAGCGTCTTCTTGTCTGTTGGGTCTGTAAATACGCCCTCTATATCTGTAAGGAAAACCAGCTTCTCAGCATGAAGTGATGTAGCTATTGCACAGGCACAGTCATCGGCATTGATATTATAATCATGATCATCCTCGATACCCATTCCGATAGGTGCAATAACAGGGATGATGTCGTTTTCCAGGAGGGACTCGATAACTGAAGAATCTGTCTCAGCGACTTCGCCTACATAGCCTATATCCTTACCATCTGTAGTTTTCTTTGTAACTCTCATGAGACCTGCATCCTTACCACTAAGGCCTACAGCCTTAAGGCCGACCTTGGACATAAGACCTACAAGACTCTTATTTACATTATTCAGAACCATCTCGGCAACTTCCAGTACAGCCTCATCTGTAACACGGAGACCGTTCTCAAATCTGGTTTCCATACCTAGTCTCTCGATCCAGCGGCTGATCTCCTTACCACCACCGTGTACGATAACCGGCTTCATACCAACCAGCTTAAGCAGTGCCACATCTCTGATAACGTTATATTTCAGATCTTCATCCAGCATTGCTGAACCACCATACTTAACGATTACGACCTTACCATTAAACTTCTGTATAAATGGCAAAGCCTCTATTAGGGTTTGTGCCTTTGCCATTACTTCTTCTATGTTGTCATTCTTAACCATGATATCTTATCTCCTTACGAACGATAGTCTGCATTTATTTTAACATAATCATATGTCAGGTCACAGCCCCAGGCCGTCGCCTCTGCGTCTCCTGAGTGAATATCACACTCAGCTGTGATCTCTTCCGGTTCCAGAATCCTTGCTGCTTCATCCTCATCGAAATCCACCAGCAGGCCGTCCTTCACCAGAGTTATGGATCCTTCCTTGCTGCACATTGTAATGTCGGTCTTGTCCGGATCAAACTCAGCACCAGAATAACCCATGGCACAGAACAGTCTGCCGCAGTTAGCATCCTTTCCGAATATAGCCGCCTTTGTAAGATTTGAAGTAATAATAGCCTTTGCAAGCAGCTTAGCAGTTTCATAATCAGGTGCACCGGTTACATGTGCTGTGAAAAGCCTTGTAGCACCCTCTCCATCTCCTGCAATACTCTTTGCGAGGAATGTAGCAACAACAGTGAGTGCTTCCTTGAATTCCTCATAATCAGCGCCCTCAGCTGTTATCTTTTCATTTCCTGCCAGTCCATTTGCCATAAGTATAACTGTATCATTTGTGGAAGTGTCTCCATCTACAGACACCATGTTAAATGTAATCTCTATCACTTCTCGAAGTGCCTTAAATGCCAGATCATAATCCACATCCACATCTGATAATATATATCCCAGCATGGTTCCCATGTTTGGATGTATCATTCCTGCGCCCTTGCACATGGCGCCCATATGACATGTTTTACCACCTATATTAAATTCAACAGCTATTTCCTTGCTGTGAGTATCTGTGGTCATGATAGCCTCTGCAGCCTTGTGAGCAGCCTCGCTGTCATCTGTAAGCTTCTCACTCATGGTCTTCACACCATTCACTATCTTATCTATTGGCGGAACAGGACCGATAACACCTGTGGATCCGCAGATGACCATTTCAGAGGAAATACCAGTTACTTCTTCCACTGCTTCTGCTGTCTTCCTGCAGCATTCCATTCCCTCTTCACCGGTGGCTGCATTTGCAATACCGGTATTCACAACTATGGCCTGTGCCTTCTTCACTTCATTTACCAGTTTCATATCCCATTTAACCGGAGCGGCTTTTACAAGATTTCTGGTAAATGTACCGACACAGGTTGCAGGTACGTCACATACCACCATTGCCATATCTTCATTAGTACCAGTAGGCTTGATACCAACCCGAGTACTGGCACATTTATATCCCTTGGCAGCTGTTATACCGCCATCTATAGTCTTTATCATATCTGTCTCCTCAATTCACGTCTTACAGCGACAGGCCCTTAGCCTCGTCGCAGCCCATTACTATGTTCATGCACTGGATTGCCGCACCTGATGCACCCTTGCCCAGGTTGTCAAATCTGCTGGCTACCACCATTCTCTCTTCATTTCCAGTTACAATGATCTCCATGCCATCCCAGCCTGCACATGCATCAGAGTAAAGAGCTCCTCCTGCTTCCACATCTGTACCTATAGGCATAACCCTAATAAACTTCTCATTCTTATAATAATCTGCCAGATAATCTCGGATTTCTTCCGGTGTTTTCTTCTCTGACATAAGATCTGTATATAGAGGTATCTGAACGATCATTCCACTATGATAATTTGTTGTCATCGGGCAGAACAGAGGTTCACGCTTTATTCCAGTGATCTCCTTCATTTCCTTCAGATGCTTATGAGTCTGACCCCATCCGTACATTCTTGCAGAATCAAACTTTGCATCGCGTCCTTCCTCTTCATACTGTGCGATCAGCTTCTTTCCGCCGCCGCTATAACCGGAAGCAGCAAATACTGATAACGGATAGTCATCCGGAAGAATACCGCCCTTAACAAGGGGATATGCAAGTCCTATGAAACCAGATGCATAGCATCCAGGAACAGCAATTCTCTTTCCCTTGGCTATATTCTCTCTATGCTTAGGTGAAAGCTCAGGGAAGCCATATGCCCATCCCGGACTTGTACGGTGTGCCGTAGATGTATCCAGAATAACTGTATCAGGATTATCACAGAGCTCTACCGCCTCTATAGCTGCTGCATCAGGCAGGCATAAAAATGTAATGTCTGACGCATTTATGAATTTTCTGATTTCATCAGGATCCTTACGTTTATCACTGTCGATCTTTAACAGTTCAACATCATCTCTGACCTGAAAGCGCTCGAATATTCGGAGTCCCGTAGTTCCTTCACTGCCATCGATAAAAACCTTCTTCATTAAAAATCATCTCCAATCACTATTCTTTAGAATAACTCTTTAACTGTTATATCCTATATTTATATATAGCGCAAGTCCTTTTTTCATAATTTTTGCATATTTTGTGTATATTTTGTGCATATTATGCAGTTTTATGCATTTATGCATGTTTTTATGCATATTTTTAGTATATTTACAAACAGAAAAGCTCTGCGGCGTTAACCGCAGAGCCTCAAGATATTTCATAGGTTTTTTTGTGAATATATATCAATCTTCCGCTTTAGTAGAAGATATGATTTCCTATCTGGATATAACTTCCGAGTGATGATGTATCTATGTTCCATGTAGGTCTAAAGTACATACATCCTCCAACGTTATTTGCACCATTCAGAGCATCCTGTGCAGCCTGAAGTGATGTAGATGAACCACCAGTTGAAAGTGCACTGCTGAATGCGCCTGTATAAGCACCTGCAAACTGTCCTGGTGCGTAGATTACAGAAGATATTGAACTTCCCCAGTAACCATTACGTACTCTGTTCATAACTACACTTGCTACAGCAAGCTGACCTTCGTATGACTCTCCACCACTCTCTGCATATACGATAGCAGCAAGGAGATATAAATCATCTGAAGATGAAGCAACTGGTGCTTCCTGTGTTACAACAGATTCTACAGCATTTCCACCTGAACTCTGAGTTGTCTCTTCAGTAGCTGTATTTGTTCCTGTAGAAGCAGCTGCCTGCTGTGTGTTAGATGCCGCAGCGCTTGCAGCAGCCTGTGCTTCTGCAGCTCTTCTAGCCTCTTCCTCAGCCTTTTCCTTCTTAGCATCAACTACAAGATTGTAATCATCCTGAGAAACTGCTTCCTCGAAACCTTCCTCGATATCTACATAATCAGTTGCAACATATGCAAATGTTCCATCTGCTAATTCTACATTTGTCCACTCTTCACCAGAGTTCTCTTCGTTAACTACGAATGTATCGCCTTCAACGGCCATATAGATTACATCTGAATCAGTACTAGCTGACTCTCTGACGTTAACCTGCTGATCCTTGATTGTAGCAATCTGAACTGTGCTTGTCTCAGCTATCTCAGATGCTTCCTCATCAGTTACTATATATTCTGACTTAACATATCCTTCAACGTCGCCTGACTTAACCTTGGTCCATTCACCATCTGTACCCTCTACAGTACCGGAAGCGCCTTCACCAAGTGTTGCTACTATCTCAGCATCTGTATCAGTTGCTACTCTTACGTTAAGACCTTCTGTTGAAGATATGAACTTACCTGTCATATCATACATAGACTGTGTAAGATCGTTAGTGTCATTAGCTTCCATCTCAACTGCTGTATCTTCATTACCAGTGATTTCAGCCTTTATACTCTCTACAGTCATTTCTGTAATAAATGAATCTGTATTATACTCAAGATTTACTGAATACTGTTCCTTCTCTTCCTGCTCACGTGCAGCTGCAGCAGCTTCCTTAGCTTCAGCTCTTGCTGCGGCCTTCTCTACTCTTACAGCATTTATAGCCTTTGCAGCATCTCCAGCCTTATCAGCAGCGAATACAGAACCAGTTATAATAGTACCAAGTGCAAGTATTGTACATGTGTTTCTAACAGTATATCTGGTGGAGAATATGTACTTCTTCGCAGATCTTCTAGCTCTATCAAGTTTTAACTTAACCCTGCGGTTCATACAAAAAAACCTCTCAATTTGTTACAATTTTGTTACGAATGTATATTAACATTACGTAACATATAAGTCAAGTACATTTTAACAAATTAAAAGGTTTTGTAATATTTATCAAAATATATTAATATTTTTGTCATCATTTTACTATTTTGCGATAAATGCAGCAAAAATCGCACCATTTCCGGCAGATTTTCCTGTAAATAAGCCTGCTTCGCCGATTGTAAAAATAGTAAATAATCCAGATCCTGTAACATTTTCGACAAATTTCTCTGCCCTGTCAGGAGCATTACAATGAGTTACTACGAAAATGCCGTCATCCAAGTCTGAATAGCCCTCCATGGCTTCCTTTACGTAGGTCAGGGCGTTATTAACACCACGCTGTCTCGAAATGATTTCAAATTTTCCTTCATTATTAATGATTAGTACCGGCTTGATCTTCATGGCAGCCGAACCTACAGATTCATCCGCATTTACATAGCCACATTTCTTAAGCTGAACAAAATCTTCTACTATTACATATGTATGGATCTGACCAACCATTTCACAGAGCTTCGAATAATTCTCTTCTATAGATGATTCCTCTTTCCTGAACATTCCGGCTGAGAAAGCCAGGACGCCAAGTCCCGCAGATATGTTCAGAGAATCTACTATATATATAGTAGATTCTTCAAAGCTACCCTGCAGGTTCTCTGCTGCCTTGCATGCATTTTCGTAGCACCCGCTGAGAGCGCTTGATTGTGAAATGTACAGAATACCCTTTCCCTGTTCCAGATATCCCCTGAATATTTTCTCAAATACCTCCACAGAGATATCCGGAGTCTCAGGACTGGCCCCTATTTTAATCTTCTTATAAAATGACGCCCTGTCTTCCTCAAGGCCAACGTGAAGTATATTATTATTCATAAAATATCTCCTTTTATAGTACCTGTGAAGGGTACTACCTCCAACTCCAGATCTTGAATAACTTCCAACGAAAGATCTACAGATGAATCTGTAATTATCTTATAGTCGGCCATTTACTGATCAACCTCCTCGAAATACATGTCAATTCCATTTGCCAGAGACTCTGCCATCTTCTGCTGATACTCAGGATCATTCAGATTAGCATCGTCTTCTGTATTTGATAAGAATCCCATATTTATTGCTGTCGCAGGAATATCTGCATAATTCAGAGACGTAAGATTATCAGTCTCGTATATACCCATTCTGTCAGCGCCTGTTCCCTCACAGACACATTTTATAACATCATAGCATAGCTCATAATTCTTTTGATAATTCAGACCCGAATTGGAATTAGTAGATGTGGTAATAAATCCAAGTACGCCTTTAGCTGTATAATCGTTAGAACTGGAAGCCTCCAGCTTGATGTAGATCTCAGCGCCTGATGTATTCGCCATCTCTGATCTCTTGGCGTTGCTGAGATTGACATTGTTGGATGTACGGGACATATAAACTGTATATCCACGTTTTACCAGCTCTGCATTAAGCTGATTCGCGATAGTCATAGTAACGTCGTACTCGAAAACGCCCGAATCAACTCCCATAGCCGCAGGTGTCATCTTCTCCTTCATTCCTACGCCGCCGCCTTCATACTCACCCTCATCATTCATGGTAGGTGCAGTAATATCAGGGCTCATAGGCTCAGTGGTAGAATCCTCAGTGATCTGCTTGGCAGGATCGATGAATACCACATGACTTACCTTCTCCACGTTGGTCTCAGTAGCCCAGTCAATAGTGGTCTCCTCAACGAACTCAGACCTAAGGAAAAAGTCACCGCCATTCAGATTAACTCTGGTCCAGCCATCCTTCATGCCTGTTCTGTGAAGATCAACTCCTGCATCCAGAACTATATAAACCTTAGCATCTTCCGACGCTTCATATCTCACATTAACATTTCCCTGGGTTGTTTTTACGTAATCATTTATTATAGTAAATCCATCCTGGTCTTCCAGAGGATTATCATGTACCACTTCTTCCGTGGTAGTCTGCTCTTCTTCTGTTTTAAATGCACAGCCTCCGATACATAGCATCATCGCCATGATCAGAACAAATGCTGTAAATCTATATATCTTTCTTTTCATAATAACCTTCGTACTCCATGCAACTACCATTCAGGCAGTCAAATGTGTTTTATTCCATGATCTACTTAGAGAAAAGCGCGCCAAATGCACCGAAAACGCCCATACTTGCAAGTCCCATCAATATACCTGCAAGTACAACGCCTGACATGACTGCCACAACGCTCTTCTTGAAATCCAAATCCAGGATACTTGCTGCCAGAGTGCCTGTCCATGCACCTGTTCCAGGAAGAGGAATTCCCACAAACAGAAATAATGCAAAATACGCACCACGATTAGCCTTAGATGTAAGCTTCTGTCCGGCCTTCTCTCCCTTATTCAGGCAGAAAGTAAAAAACTTGCCTATAAACTTCTTATCAGCACCCCATTCCAATACTTTTCTGGCAAAGAAAAATATGACAGGAACAGGGAGCATATTTCCAAGAATCGCAATAATATATGAAATCGGGATGTTCAGATCATGATATATCGCATAAGGTACGGCCCCTCTAAGCTCAATAAGCGGAACCATAGATATCAAAAATACTATCAGATAATGTATATTCATCAATAATTTCTCCTGTGATGTCACAATATATATAGGTAAATATTATTACGAAATACCAACCTACCACAACAACTCTATCACAAGAGCCGTCCTACATCAAGCCACTAAAAAATCCAGTTACTCTGTCAAACAGATTATCCTCATAATAACTGTCATACATAGCTTTTCTCATGCCCTTCGGATCATTGGTTATGATGGAATCCACATTAAGGATCATCATTTCCTCCAGCACGCTTGGATCATCAACTGTCCATGCGTAGACATCCTTCTTCTTCTCGTGGGCATTGGTAACAACCTCTGTATTTATATATCTGTACTTGATGCTGTACGCATCTGCCGCCTGAAGATTATAGAAATCTCCCATAGCCACAGCCATTACATATACCGTCTTAATATCAGGGTCTATCTTTTTAATCTTCTTGACAGCCTTATATTCAAGAGAAGTAACTACACAATTATCGTAATAATCATACTCAGCTATTAATTCAGCCACCTTCTCTTCCAGATTCACATCAGTCTTGGCAGGCTTCAGCTCTATATTCATTTCAGCCCTGTCTCCTATAAGCTCTATAGCTTCTCTCAGAGTAGGAATCTTCTCTTCTGCAAAATCAGCCTTGTTATCACCCTTATAGCCCTTCGTAGGATGATATTCCAGAAGCTCTTCGTAAGTCAGCTTACCAACCTTCTTGTTCTTACCACAGGTTCTCTTGATGCTCTCATCATGCATGACCACGATCTCGCCATCCTTAGTCTGCCTTACATCGAGTTCTATTACATCCGCACCATTCTCAATCGCCGCTTCAAAAGCCGCAAGAGTATTCTCCGGAGCATGCCTACAATCACCTCTGTGAGCTGTGATGGTAACCTTATCCATGTAGCCGGAATACAGATTTATTATCTGCATTTCTCGAAGTACGTAAAATGTAACGTTGGCCCCAATTGTCAGGAAAAGCACCAGCAAAACTGTAATTCGTAAGTTACGGCCTGTCTTCTTAGAATCAAATACATCTTCATCATCAATATTAGGTATGCTGGCATCCTCAGGCACCAGATCATAATATTTATTCGTAATAAATGCCATAAGAAATGGCAGTGACAGGATCGAATACATAACTGTCGCAACCATACTCATAGAATCAAACACAAATCTCGCGGTTTCCTTGAAACCAAACTGTCCAAAGAAGGACTCAAGGAAAGGACCTGAATAGTATCTGGATATCACATACGGGATTACAACAAGCATCAATATCCAAAGGATCATCCCTATAAAACACTCAACCCTGTTGCCCTTTATGATCTCATTATTTCTCTTTATCGAATCAATGAATCCCAGCTTCTCTTTAAAAAATATCTGGAACACAAACATGAAATTAAGCGACAATACAAATAATAACACAAGCAGTATCAAAAGAATTGTTATTACCACTTTGCTGCCCAGACTGAGAGTAACTGCCAAAAGCGGTCCTCTGATATGCAGGAACATAAGGATCAGATAGAGTATTCCCATTACAGGTGCAAAGAAAACTATAAATGGGATCATCAGCATATTTGAAGGCTTCAGTATCCTGATAGTATGCTTGAACCCACGCCCGATCATAATGAAAGGATTACTTTTCTTAACCCTGTTGGCCCTGTCATAGCTTGCACTGAGACTGAATATATTCAGCGATATGATGAGTCCTATGAGTATCAGTCCCAAAAGCAGGAACAGATAAGTGAAAGGAGATGTAAAATACGCCTTTGCGTTCCCCTTGGAGAGAAATTTCAGTCCCGCTGCCTTTATAGATGTATTAACTATAAAGTAATAAAGCGGAACAATAACTCCACAGGCAGCAACAAGATATATAATTTCATATATCACAGTATTCAGCAGATTAAATCTGAACATTCTGCTTGTATCCTTGAATGTCTTCATATATCTCCTCTATCCCATCACTTCTGTAACTGGTCGTTACTTCTTGTCCCCTGTAATAAACATCGCATCCCCAAAGCTGAAGAATCTATACTTCTCCTGAACCGCAGTTTCATACGCCTTCAGTACATTTTCCCTGTCATAAAATGCAGAGACAAGCATGATAAGGGTAGACTCTGGCAAATGGAAATTCGTGATAAGCCTGTCCACAAGCTTAAATTTATATCCCGGATATATGAATATATCCGTCCAGCCGCTGCAGGCCTTGATATTACCAGCTTCATCCATGGCTATACCCGCCACAGTTTCCAGTGTTCTGGTGCTGGTAGTACCCACAGCTATTATTTTACCACCATTTTGTCTTGTTGTATTGATTATTTCAGCAGTTTTTTCATCCAGCATATAGAATTCACTATGCATGTGGTGATCTTCTATCTTGTCCACCTTAACAGGTCTGAAGGTACCCAGACCTACATGCAGAGTCAGTCTCGCGATATTTACACCCTTATCTTCAATCGCCTTCAGAAGTTCAGGAGTAAAATGTAATCCGGCCGTAGGTGCAGCCGCTGAGCCTGAATGAGTTGCATATACAGTCTGATACCTGTCTTTATCCTGAAGCTTATGGGTAATATATGGTGGAAGCGGCATCTCGCCAAGCTTATCAAGAACCTCTTCCCATATTCCTTCATAGGAAAACTTGATAAGTCTGTTGCCCTCTTCTACCACATCGATGACTTCTCCAGTTAGTAATCCATCACCAAAAAGAACTCTTGCCCCCGGTTTCATCTTCTTGCCAGGTTTTACAAGAGTCTCCCAAACATTATCCCCTTTATTCTTAAGAAGCAGCACCTCTATAGCTGCCCCTGTGCCTTCCTTCTCACCCAGAAGTCGAGCCGGTATTACCTTCGTATCATTTATAACAAGGCAGTCTCCGGGATTTAAGTAATCAATTATATCTTTAAATATTTTATGCTCTATCTCATCTGTATCTCTGTGAAGAACCATGAGCCGGGACTCGCTGCGTTTCTCCAGCGGGTCCTGGGCTATAAGTTCCTGAGGCAGATCATAATTAAAGTCTGATACGTCCATATCATCCTCCAATGATTATAATACTCAAAGTTTATGCACGAATTTCGATTCCCATGTCAGAAAACTTTCTGAGAATCTTATCTATACTTGGATTAACCTCTTCATCCTTAAGTGTATGGTCGATACTTCTGAAGGACAGTGAGAACGCAACGCTCTTCTTGCCCTCTCCGACCTGCTCACCTTCATATACATCGAAGAGTTCCAACTTCTCCAGATACTGGCCGGCATTCTTGCGGATAACCTTCTCAATATCACCAACGTATGTATCCTTATCACAAACCAGTGCCAGGTCACGTGTGGAAGCAGGGAACTTGGCAACGCCAGTATATTTGATATCAAACTTAGCAAGCATGGATACTACATCCATGTTGATGACTGCGATGTATACATCACTCTTGATATCATAGTTCTCTGCAGCTTCCGGATGGAGCTGACCCATATAACCCAGTGACAGCTTGCCCTTTACTATATCAGCCTGTCTACCTGGATGCAGATATGGATAATTCTTTACTGGTACAAATTCTACGTCCTTCAGGAAGTTAAGCTTTCTGAAGAGTTCTTCAACAACTCCCTTAAGTGTGAAGAAATCGCCTTCGCCATACATTCCAAGTACAAGTCTCTCCTTCTCATCAGGAAGTTCTGTAACTGGAACTGCGTGTGGAAGATATACCTTGCCAAGCTCATAAAGCTTAACATTCTTATTTCTTCTATTAAAATTAGTAGACAGTGATGTGATAAGTCCGTTAAGCGGAAGAGTTCTCATGATACTGAAATCCTCTCCAAGCGGATTGCTTATCTTAACTGCATTTCTCAGCTCTGAATCTTCAGGAATCAGAAGCTTATCATATACCTTAGGGCTCTCGAAACTGTAGCACATAGCCTGGGAGAATCCATTCTCCTCTGCAGTATCTCTTGCTATACGATTTATGCTCTCTTCATATGAGATTCCACCTATTCCTGCATTTACTGTAGGAAGAGTTGAAGGTATCTTGTCATAACCATAGAATCTGGCAACCTCTTCAGCCAGATCAGCCATACATCTCAGATCCTGTCTGAATGTAGGGATTGTAAGCTTGTTAGTCTCTTCATCATATTTCAGACCAATTCTGTCAAATATATGAAGCTGTGTTTCCTCTGATACATCAAGTCCGAGAAGCACGTTCATCTTTACAGGCTCGAAATCAAGTGTCCATGGCTTAACTGGTTCAGGATAAACATCAACTGCACCCTTTAATACCTCGCCGCAGCCCATCTCCTCGATAAGCTGGCATGCACGATTGATCGCCTCTTCTGCCAAGTTTGGATCCAGTCCCTTCTCAAACTTTCCTGCTGAATCAGTACGAAGTCCAAGTCTTCTCTCTGAGAGTCTTATATTTGTTCCATCGAAGCAGGCTGCCTCGAAGAGTAATGTCTTGATTTCATCTGTTACCATGGAGTTCTCACCACCCATGATACCTGCGATGGCAACTTCCTTCTCGCCGTCACAGATCATAAGCACATTGCTGTCCAGTTCTCTCTCAACGCCGTCCAGAGTGGTGAACTTATCGCCGTCCTCAGCACATTTTACTACTATCTTATTACCTGCAATGGTATCCAGGTCGAAAGCATGCATAGGCTGACCATACTCTTCCATTACATAGTTTGTGATATCAACCAGGTTGTTGATGGATCTGATACCCTGGGAACGAAGTCTGTCCTGCATCCACTTAGGTGAAGGACCGATCTTGATATTCTTTACCACGCGGCCGATATATCTCTTGCAGAGCTTTGGCTCGAGAATTTCAACTGATATATAATCTGAGCTTTTCTCTTCTCCCTCTTCCTTTACAACAACTTCAGGAGGAACGAAGTCCAGGTCAAATGTAGCGGCAGCCTCTCTTGCCATTCCTAAAATGGAGAAGCAGTCAACACGGTTGGATGTTATCTCATACTCAACATTTGTATCATCAAGGCCCAGAGCCTTAACTGCATCATCACCGGCCTTAACACCAGCATCCTCTGGGAAGATATAGATACCATCTTCTGGTGCATCCGGATAGAGTTCACGGGATGAACCAAGCTCTTCTATAGCGCACATCATTCCGTATGACTCAACGCCTCTCAGCTTGCCTGCCTTGATCTTAATGCCGTCCTTTGGAGGCTCACTTCCATCATGTCCGTTAGCAACCTTGCCGCCGTCAAGAACTGTAGGAACTAAAGCTCCAACCTTAACATTTGGTGCACCTGTCACTATCTGTATAGGCTCATCTGCGCCAATATCCACCTGACATATAACAAGCTTGTCTGCATCTGGATGAGGATCAACGCTGAGGACCTTACCTACAACTATCTTCTCCAGATTCTTATCGTACTGATTGTAGTTCTCAACATGAGAACCTGACAGAGTTATTCTATCTACAAATTCCTGAGGTCCTACGTTCAGGTCAGGAACATATGCTTTTATCCACGAAATCGGGGTATTCATAATAATCAAATCTCCTTTCTATTCAAGCGAATCCGCTCTCTAAACTTAGAACTGCTCCAGAAAACGGATATCGTTCTCATACAGAAGTCTCATATCATCTATTTCATACTTGAGAAGAGTAATTCTCTCAAGTCCTATACCAAATGCAAATCCAGAATATACATCAGGATCTATGCCGCACATCTCAAGTACGTGAGGATGTACCATACCGCAGCCCAGGATTTCAATCCATCCTGAACCCTTGCAGACTCCACAGCCCTTGCCACCACATTTGAAGCAGGTAACATCAACCTCAGCTGATGGCTCTGTAAATGGGAAGTGATGTGGTCTAAGCTTAGTCTTGGTCTTTGGTCCGAAGAAGTTTGTAGCAAACTGATCCAGAGTTCCCTTCAGGTCAGCCATTGTTACGTACTTTCCTACAACCAGTCCCTCTACCTGATGGAAGGATGGTGAATGTGTTGCATCAACCTCATCTGATCTGAAAACACGTCCTGGTGACAGGATCTTGATAGGAAGGTCGCCCTTCTCCATAATTCTAGCCTGAACCGATGATGTCTGAGTTCTAAGGAGAATATCCTTCGTAATGTAAAATGTATCCTGTTCGTCCTTTGCAGGATGATTTTCAGGAATGTTGAGGAGCTCGAAGTTGTATCTATCATACTCAACCTCAGGGCCATCAACTATTTCATAACCCATACCGATGAATACTCTCTCCAGGTCCTCAAGAGCTATCTGATTAGGATGCTTATGTCCTCTTATTGTTTTAGTTCCAGGAAGAGTTACGTCTATAGTCTCTCTCTGAAGTCTTGCTGTAAGAAGCTCCTTCTTGATAGCTGCTCTCTTAGCTGCCATCTCTTCCTCAAGATGTGCTCTTACTTCATTTACCATCTGACCAACCTTTGGTCTTTCTTCAGGGCTCAGGTCTTTCATAGACTTAAGCATCTGGGTAAGTTCACCCTTCTTTCCAAGAAATTCAACCTTGATCTCATCAAGGCTCTCATTGTTCCTGGACTCTGCAATTCTTCTTTCCGCTTCTTCTCTTATTTTCTGAAGCTTGTCGTTCATTTGAATTTCCTCCTAATATATTTATAACAACAATAACAACAAGAAAGTCCCATAGCATTACTGCTATGGGACGAATAATCTTATCCGCGGTACCACCCGTGTTCCGTGCTGTCTGCACGACTCTCTCGAATTTAACGCATTTCTTACGTTCCCGCCTACTCGAATAATCTTTAAGCAGGACAACTCCGGTGTGAATATAACTTGCAACACTGATCCTAAACAGGGCTTCCAGCCGACGACCCCATCTCTCTGGCGGTAGATACTGCAGCTTTGTCACCATCATAGTCTTTATATCTATATGTTATTAAATGTTTCGAAAACCAACTTGACACATCATACACTATTTACATTGGGCTGTAAAGTAGTTCCTTTGCATCTTTCTTTCCGTAAGCATACATTTTACGTATAATGTATTCCTCTACATCATCCTGTGAATTGATCACTATAATCTTATGGAATTTGTTGACATATCTCTTCCACAGTTTGTAGATCTCTCTTCTATCCTCTTCTGTTGGCTGCTTACGAGCTTTAGACATATCGAAGCCACCATCATCAGAATCAAGTATGTCACCCATATCGAATGCCTGGAAGTCAACTCCGTAGGCTATTCTCATGATCTCTTCTGTTCTTACAAATCCACAGTCGTACATTTCAGTAATAAGTGGAATAACTGCGCTGTCCGGATCTGCAAAATAATGACAATAATAGAACATATCCTCTTTCTTCTCAAGTCCGTCTGTATCCTGGGTGTTGTACCAGAAATACTTAGGCTTGCCATCCTCACCAGTAGGTGCTGATGCAGGCTTTACAAGAGGCTTCTTTCCACTCTTCTTCTTTTTCTTCTTTGGTGCTTCTGTCTCTGCAGCCTCAACTGCCACAGCTGCTGCTGTTACCTCATCTGCTGTTTCTGAAACTGCCTCTGCCGCAGCTCCTTCTGTTGCTTCTTCCACAGCTTCTGCACCTGTCTCAGCTGCATCAATTGCATCACTTACTGCCTCTGCAGCCTCTTCCTCAACATTGATCTTCATAGATTCAACTGTAGGATTTGGAATAACCGGTTCAGGCTTATCTTCTTCAAGTGATGGCTTACTTACAAATGCACTATCAAAGGATGCATCATATTCAGGAGCCTCAGCTCTCTCTCTTGCAAATTCAACGCTCTTTGCATCCTGTTCTGTATCTCTTGACTCCTGCTGAGCCTTCTTAAGAGCTTCTCTGATTCTTACTGTATCAAGTTCTCCTGTTGGCTCATCAACTTCGTCGTCATCATCCTCATCGTCATAATCATCGTCGTCTTCTACATCGCCCAGGAGCATATCAGGTTCTTCATCTTCTTCGTCATCATTATCTTCAGCTTCGAAGTCGTCCTCTGTTGCCAGCTCTTCGTCATCATCATAATCATCTTCATCCTCTGATGCCTTAGCTGCATTACGCTTCATAGCCTCTTCTGCTGCTTCTCTTTCTTTTCTCTCAGCCTCGATCTTAGCCTTAGTAGCCTCAACAGCAGCAACAGCTTCCTGTACCATTCGGGAAGTTTCGTCTTCTATCTCTTCTTCAGTCAGCTCTACTTCTTCCTCTGCAGGTTCCTCTTCCTCATCTTCGGCCTTTGCCTCTTCAGATTCAGCTGATTCTTCTCCCTCAGAAGTCTCACCATTCTTGGCAACCTTCTTTGCCTTCTTAGCTGCCTTCTTTGCAGAATTATCCCCTTTAAGTACATTTATAGTAACTATGATCAAGATAAGCAGGAACAAAAGCAGAAGTACTGCAAAGCCCAGCACTATAAGCGTATCCTGGTTATAGTTTTCCAAAAATGAAAATGACATCTTCTATCCCCTCATCAAAAGTTAAGCCAATATTACAAAAATATTAAAACACTAGATTAGTATACTACACAGCATAAAAAACTGCAATGATGTTGAGGTAATTTTCTTCTTATTTACTGGCCTTATTTTGTGCCTATGATAACTTCTCAATAGCCGCATCAATTCTCTTTAAGGATTCCTCTTTTCCAAGGATTGACATGAGCTCTGTAGCTCCACCCGGAGTGGCTGCTTTACCGGACATAGCCGTACGAAGAGGCCACATTATAAACCCGGTCTTGTACTCATGTTCTGCTCCAAAAGCCTTAAGAAGTTCGAAAAGGCTGTCATTATCAAATGCATCCGCCGCTTCCAGAACAGGCTTTACTTCCTTAAGAAGCTGAAGGGAATTCTCAGGATTGGTCTTCATCTTCTTATGTGTATACATATCAACATCATATTCCGGAACTGCTTCAAAGAAGTCTATCTGTTCCTTGATGTCAGGCAGGATCTCGATTCTTGTCTGCACCATAGCTGCTATCTTCTTAAAGTCAAGATCAGCACTTATAACTTCCTTCATTACAGGAAGTGCCATCTCATAGAAAGTATCCGGATCAAGCTTCTTGATATACTCTCCGTTCATCCACTTCAGCTTAGTCATATCAAGAACTGCAGGGGACTTGGATATATTATGATAATCAAAAAGCTTTACTAATTCCTCAAGAGAGAATATCTCTTCATTTCCTTCAGGACTCCATCCAAGAAGTGAAACAAAATTGATGATACATTCTGACAGGAAGCCCTGCTCAAGAAGATCTTCAAAAGATGAATGTCCGGAACGTTTACTAAGCTTAGCGTGGTTCTCATCTGTAATAAGTGGGCAATGGATATATACAGGAACCTCCCATCCAAATGCCTCATAGAGACGATTATATTTAGGAGCTGATGACAGATATTCATTACCTCTGACAACATGAGTTATACCCATAAGGTGATCATCAACTACATTGGCAAAATTATATGTTGGATAGCCATCAGACTTGATAAGGATCATGTCGTCCAGTTCTTCATTCTTTACAGATATTGTTCCATAGAGCTCGTCTTCGAAGGTAGTCTCTCCCTCTGTTGGATTGTTCTGTCTTATAACATAAGGCCTGCCCTCTGCCAGATTCTTCTCAACCTCTTCCTTGCTGAGATGGAGACAATGCTTATCATAATGAAAGACATTCTTAACCTGTCCATCAATCTCTATTTCCTGTTCAAGGCTCTTTAGTCTCTCTTCATCACAGAAGCAGTAGTAAGCCTCTCCACGTTCTACAAGCTGCTTGGCATATTCAAGATAAACACCCTGAGCCATACGTTCAGACTGGATATATGGGCCAACACCGCCATCCTTATCAGGGCCTTCATCCCATATAAGTCCTGTCTCTGTAAGAGTTCTATATATGATATCTACCGCACCCTCTACCTCACGGTTCTGATCTGTATCTTCGATTCTAAGAATAAAATCTCCGCCTTCATGCTTAGCCACCAGGTAAGCATAAAGCGCTGTTCTCAAATTTCCAACATGCATTCTTCCTGTTGGACTAGGTGCAAATCTTGTTCTGATCTTGGCCATAATTTCACTCCTCTGATAATAATCATTCATTATTTATGCGCTAATCATTCTATCATAAATAATAATTGTTATAAAGCAGGAAATAATCAATCATCCCTGGCTCCGGTGGCGACGCGCTCATCTATATCGTCATCCTCCCAGACTTCCTTTTTCTTCTTGCTGTACTTCTTTAGTTCATAATCCTCATCTCTCTTACGTTTCACATGCATGTATTCATTGATCTGTGCACCGACGAATACCATGTATATAACAAAATAAAGCCAGAACATGAAAAGCACCACAGTTGTAAGGGAACCATACATAAACTGCTTAGATGCGTAGTAGTCTATATAAATAGAAAAGACCTTGGTACCAACAACCCATGCAAAAGCCGCAAAAAGAGCTCCCGGCACCTGTTTTCTAAATTTGAGTTTCTTATTTGGAACAATTGTATACAGAAGTTCGAACATGACAAAAAGAATAAGAAATGTAGCTGTACTCCTTAAGCTGTATACAAGCATGGTAACATCTGTCATGTCCGGGAAGAAGTCAAGTACCAGCATTGCAATCTGGGTACCGAACATATTGATAGGAATAAGCGCCACAATAAGGATAATAAATACCAGTGTATAGAGTGCACTCACACCTCTGATCAGGAGATAATTTCTCTGTTCACGTGATCTGTATATCTCATTCAGACCGTTCTTGACGGACATAAATCCTTTAGCCGCCGACCAGAGAGCCACACCGAAAGATATGATCGTTATGGATGTGGATGGATGATCATACATTTCCTTTACAATGTTGGCTATATATTCCTCAAACCTGCTTGGAAGGACAAAATATATTATGTTCAGAACCTGATCCTCTGAGACAGGAAGGAAGCTAGGCAGCATTACTACTATATTTATAAGTGGGAATAACGACAGGAACAAAAAGAAAGCCGATTGAGCTGCAAATGCACCCATATGCTCATCGGCTGTACCTTTAATAAATTCAATTATATCCCTCAGTCTCTGTTTCATAATACATTCACTCAGGATATATCCTAAAATAAAAACTATATCCAGGATGCCGGCCCTTGCTCTTTGACTCCTAGCCCAAGCTAGGTGGGTTATCTCATCGTGTTTTCTGACTTCCACTCATAGGAGGCATGTCATCTGACACGTCATATCGAATTCCCGATCAATAAATGTAGGCTCAAATAACACAAGAGTTAT
>CAMHCL010000013.1 GCA_946183625.1 uncultured Lachnospiraceae bacterium | reverse complement strand
AACCCTAATGAACGAATATATTTAATAAAGAATACAGCCGTTGTACGTGTGTTTCCTTCTCCAAATATATGTATCTGCCACAACCTTGATATAAAACGTGCCAAATGATTAATTATCTCACTCATTGACAAGCCGGCATAATCAAACTCACGCTCTACTCTGAAATCATATTCAAGGGTTTCATTAAGGTCTGTTGCTCCACCATATATCACAGATGCTCCATCAAGAACCCATTCTTTTTTAGATATATTGTAATCCCTGATTTTTCCAGCATGAGAATAAATACCATCAAATAATCTTTTATGAATAGCTATATACTGCGCAGGTGAAAACACAAATGAATTCTCGGATAGAATTTCTGCAATTCTTACGGAAACCTTATCCGCTTCTTCGGTACGTTCAGGTTGATGTTTTTTATTTTCCTTATAATATGAATCAATACGCTTTTTTGCTTCTTCTATACTTATATCGCCCTCAATATTGTTTTTTGCTGTATTTAACAAATATTCTGAAGGCTGTAGTTTATCAACATCCTGTAGTCCGATAGCAGTCTGCCACGCATACGCTTTACTGGCCCTATCAGGTTCTCCTGAAATAAGATACTCAGCAAAAGGATCTATTTGTTTTTCTTCAATTTGTCTATTATTCTTATCAGACACAAGCTTCCCTCCAGTCCGCTTCTTTGAATCCGAGTAATACCTTGTCTTTTGTTATGAGCAATGGTCTCTTCACCAGCATACCGTCAGATGCCAGCAGCTTAAGCATGTCATCTTCACTCATATCTGGGAGCTTCTTCGACAGTTCCATCTCTCTATACAGCATTCCACTGGTATTGAAGAACTTGCGGAGCGGAAGTCCACTCTTCTTATGTAGTTTTCTTAAAGTCTTCTCATCAGGATGATCTTCCTTGATGTCTATAAGCTTGTATTCAACCTGATTTTCGTCCAGCCACTTAAGGGCTTTCTTGCAGGTAGTGCATTTAGAGTAGCAGTATACTTTTATCATAGTTTGTCCCCTTTTTGATCAATACATTACTTAGTTACATCTAGTCTATATTATAGCATAGATATACTGCGTTACGCTCTACAAAATCCCATAACACATTCTGGCAATTCAACTATTCTATTTATAACAGCATCTGGAGCTAAAGCTTTTCCAAATCCATAGGATGCATATATAAATGGAATACCTGCAATACGTGAAGCTTTTTCATCTCCTTCTGTATCTCCTATATACACTGCACTTTGTATATTATTTCTTTCCATTATGAGTTTAATATTACTTCCTTTATCACATCCTGTTCTTCCTGACATTTCTATGTCCTTGAAATATTGACCTAATTTGTGAGAATGTAAAAAGGCTGGAACATAACCATCCTGGCAATTACTTACTATATATAGTTCGTATTCTTGATTTAGCTTTTTCAATGTTTCTTCCAAGCCATCATAAAGA
Source organism: uncultured Lachnospiraceae bacterium (assembly GCA_946183625.1). Classification (GTDB taxonomy): domain Bacteria; phylum Bacillota; class Clostridia; order Lachnospirales; family Lachnospiraceae; genus Eubacterium_Q. The sequence goes on along the minus strand of CAMHCL010000013.1, from coordinate 19,178 downwards.
ATAGCGCCATTTTCTTTTAAGTACTCTACTTCTTCAAATCCAAATTCGTCTACAATACTATTTCTTTTCTCTTCTGGAAAATCCGGAAAAAGCATCTGACCAATCTCTTCCATAGTTTTTCCCATCAGTTGCTCCGCTTTTTCCTTTGTCATTTTCAAATCGATTTCTCTATGTTTTGAAAACACTCTATTCCAAATATCACTTGCACAGCCTGTGGAATCCCACATTGTTCCATCTAGATCAAAAATTAATGCATCAACCATTTTCATAATACACTCCTTTCGTCCGTTGGTAATTTATAACACACAAAGGTGTAAAAAGCAACAAATCACTCCCCCCCTTCCCACTCAAACAGAAGGGTGTATTATGGGACAGCACCCTTGGTAGAATGAGGATAATAACAAAACTGTCAGTAACAACGACAGCAACAACAGTAGCAATAACAACAACAATTAATACCAAGGAGGTCCAAATATGAAGGATTACACAACAAGCAGAAATAATTACAAACTCAATACTATGGAAGTGATAGAAGGAATCGAGACCATGGAGGACAAGTTCAGAAATGAAGAAATGAGCATAGGTTCTTACTCCTACGATAACGAGCTGGAGTACAAGCTGATAAATGACGAACTCATAGTTCTCTCGGATATGGCTTATTGGAGAATCAAGTATCTTCCTGACTGGGACAGCTTCGCACTGTACCACGGCAATTCAGTTCCAAAAGATCTGATTCCTGAGAACTACATCGATGCAGATTATCATTTCCAGAAGGATGCAAAGCTGTCGAAGAGTATCATGAGACATCTGATATATATCAGACAGCACGACAATTACAGATACAGAGTGATTGCGAATGTAGAGCAGATGCCAAGGAAGACCAAGAAGCAGAAGGCTAAATACCTGGCAGTAAAAAGCAAGGAGAAGGCTTACACCAAGGCTCTTGCAAGTCAGTTGCTCAGTGCAGTATCCCTTATCAATTCTGTGAAAATCGCAGGGTAGCAGCAATAGAAACATCAACATCCGCATACGGAATCAACATGGCTTGGAAGGCATGGTATAGATCAGACTTTCCAGGCCATACTGTCGTTTTAAGGTTATTCATCCTGTCCAGCTGATGGTACCAGGAACCACAGCTGTGATCCAGTACAGCAGTATCCAGGTATCTCATGTATCTGTTATAATCAGCGGAATATTTTTCGCTTCCCATAACTCTAATAAGCACGGAAGAAGTGTTGATAGCCTCGGCCAGAGTCCAGTGCATCCTGTCATGCACAACAGGCTTGCCATCCCAGTCTGTGGTATAGACTATGCCCGGTGCACCATCCACATTCCACGCATCAGCTATGGCTCTGTCATAAAGCTTTGCTGCTGTGTCGATATAAGCCTGCTTTTTGGAATCGCACATTTTAGTACTCATAGCCCACTGAATTATAAGACGAGCCCATTCAATTCCATGTCCCGGCGTTGCACCATAAGGCTTAAATGGATCGTCTGGTTTTTCTTTATTCATATCCAGTACATACTTCCAGTCAGAAGTAAAATGTTCTGGCAATCTATAGTCATTCTCCTCTGCCCAGCCAACTACTCTGTCTATGATTCGTCCGGCTCTATCCCTATATACCTCATCCTGTAATGCATCAGCAACAGCGAGAAAAGCTTCTACGGAATGCATGTTGGCATTGAGGCCTCGGTAACTGTCGCATTCTGTAAATTCAGTATTCCAGAAATCACAGGACAGTCCCTCTTCTTCATTCCAGAAATATTTGTCATAGGTTTCAAGTGCAGCCCTTAGCAATTCGTCAGCGCCAGGTCTTGCTGCAAGATATGCACTTGTAGCAGCAAGTATCACAAAGGCATGTGCATAACATTGCTTTCCAGGAATGATGGTACCATCCGCATTTATCCCCGGATACCATCCACCATTCTCCATGTCACGGAGTTCACCCAGGAGTCCCTTGATTGCTGCATCAGCCAGCGGTCCACAAAATTCATACCCCATCATAGTTCCGATGCTGTATACATGTGCCATACGCGCAGTGATCCACGTTTCCCTTGGACGTTCCTTCCATGGCGAACCATCATCACCCAGGTAGTAGCTTCCGCCGCCTGGAGACGGGAACTTGCGTCCAAACTCAAGCAGAGCCTCTGCATTTTCCTTCAGGAACTCTTTATTTGAATCTGTATTATAAATATATTCCTGCATTACTAGTCCCCCTTTAACAAATCCACTTAACAACTATCCTTAACTACTCTCCTTCGCCTTTCCACAACTACGATCATCACAATAAACACCAGAATTCCGCACAGTGTTATGATGCTGCCTGTTGCCGTCCCCTGTGAAGATCATTGATTTCCCATTAAATATGAACCATGAGAAGCAAAGGAATGCAACGATCCCGAATAACAATGTGTATAGTGTAAAATAATATGCTTTTCTTTCGTCTTCCTTAAATGCTTTTTTGATAAATTCTGTCATTACGAAGAACGCTCCCATCTACAAGTTAATCTGTAAACTTCCTATTCAGAAGCTCCTGCATCTGTCTCTTAACTTTTGCAGGTTTTGTTATGACGGCTTCACCGCCCAGTGCAACCAGCCAGCCGAAGAACTGGTCACTGACCGCAACATCAATATTTACTGTAAAATGTTCTGCATCCACCGGTATCATCATTATATTCTTACCGAACTGGTCTATCAGTACATTTGCCAGGCTGTTTTCACATTTGAGAGTTACAGTCTCGAAATCACCGCCGAACATTCTGAAATGTTTCTGCGTGTATTGGGCTTTGTCCAGATTCTTAAATTTTGTTACGCCCTTTCGTTTTGTATCTACAACGTCCACGTCACGCATCTTATCTACGCGGTAGTGACGTATCTCCTTCCTGTCCATATCATAGGCAACCAAGTAATAATTCTCGTCGTCAAAGAGAAGCAGCCATGGGCTTACTTCGTAGAAATCTCCGTCTCGACGGAATTCTTCCTTTCCTCTGACATTCCAGCTGAAGTAGCGGAATTTGATACATTTATTATCATTCATGGCATTGTGAATGGTATCTATGGAATAATAGATACTCTCATTCATGTTCTTGACGCGGCCCATAACTGTAACCTCACGGTCAAGAAGCGAAGCATCATAAGAACTGATGGAAGCCTCCAGCTTCTTGATCAGCTCACGAGTCTTCTTCTCGGAGATAAACTTGGATGCCTGGATCGCATCAACCAGGAATTTCAGTTCAGCCACCTCGAACTCTCTGTCTCCCAGGTGGTAATATGTCAGGGCGCCATTTCGCTCCCTGATTATATCCATGCCATACTCCTCAAGTGCATCCAGATCTGTATAAATGCTCTTGCGGTTGGCTTCGATCCCATATCTGTTCAGCTCTGTTATGATCTGCGGCATGGTGAGATAATGATCATCATCCGTCTTCTCCTTGAATATCTTTGCGAGGTACAGAAGCTTGAGCTTCTGGTTTGCACTTCTTGCCATAGGAACCCCTCCCTATACAATAATCATACCTAAATGATTTCTTCTTCAACAAGCTTAAGAATTACCTTCTCTAAATTCTGTATATCCTTAACCGCATCCCCGGTTTCCAGGGAGTGGTTTGCATCTTCGATGGTGGTCAGCGGTATATCATATTCCGCGGCCAGCTTCTGAACCTTCTTATAGTCAGCCCAGTTATCTTTAGTCCCGTTAAAGGCTATGCCCACGCCCTTCTTCACATAGTCAAATGTTTCTTCAAGCGGTGTGAAGTATACCTGCCGGATGCCTGTGCCGGCATATGCCGCAGCCACGACTGTTCCGATGCTCTTCGATATGAAGAGAACATCCTCGGCATCACCGAGCCCGGCATCCTTCAAGGTTTCAGTTGTTGCCTCCAGGCACATTTTAACGAAGGTGGCCAGCTGCTCCTTCGTGGCCTGCTTCAGGTTCACGTCATACTTCGGATAACTGATCTTAATGATCTCGTATCCTGCAGCCGCTGCAAGCTTCCCTGAATAATATAGTAACGGTTTGTCGGTATGGTAACCTATTCCCGGAAATATGACTGCTATCTTCGACATATCTTCACCTCGTACTATATATGATAATATCATCACAATAACATATTATAAGACATCATAACGATATATAAATTGCTCAGTATATACGCAATTTTCATTATAGCACATTTTAGAGCGATTATTCATTTCGGAGTAAAATAACCTGTTGTTTGTCTCTATTCATTGCTCTATACTGTATATATAGTGAAGATTCAAATAATGAAATTTAAATGGAGGTAAAAAATATGATAGATAAGAAGATTATTGAGGAACTTAAGGGAATGTCTAGAGAGGAGAAAGCAGCTTATTTCGAGAAGAATAGCAAGACCCTTCTGAACGCAAATGACCTTGATGCTGTAAATGGTGGCGCTGATGATATCAATGTTCTGAATCCTAATTCTGAGGAAACGGCTCCAGAAGTCGGCCCATGGTTTTCATCTTTTGGTTATATATGTGATGGCGAGGAAATTTGCTAATATAAGAAGGACAACATCATGCAACTAAAAGACGAAATAGTTTATAAGAAAATTGCGGACACAATGATCAGAGATTTCGGGCTGGATTATCCAGCCCTCTTTGATTGTCAATTTGAAATTACTGACGAAGCCAAGGCCGATGTAACAGATGGTCTCAGCAACAGGATTGCCAAGATCATCAAGCCGGCGTTCTGCAGATATTTCTTCCAGTATCTGAACGAGGTTGACGTGCTGGACGATTACATAGTCGACAGTGAGAACGAGACAATAGATCCTCACAGAGACGCATTTGTCGAGAAGATCTCTGCAGATGAAAATGCTTTTATTCGGACCACGCTTCCAACTCTTACTGAGAGGATCAAGCACACAGGAACAATCTACTACGAGGTTGTCAGTGAAATGTACTTGCGCCTCTCTTCTTGCTATGAGGACATATGTGAGACTTTGCTGGATGGAGGACATTTTACTAAGGTTACTGCTATTACAGCGGATACTGGTGATTCGCATAATAATGGTCACACCACCTCTATCATTACTACTGATGCAGGGAAGGTTGTGTACAAACCACATGACGTCAGGATTGACCTTAAGTCTTATGAACTGATCAACACTTTCTTCAGCGATATTATGAAGGCGCCAAAGGTTTGCTGCTATGACGATTTTGGTTTTGTGGAGTTTATGGAGAATAGTATTTCTACCACCGACGAGGCTGCGAAGCGTTATTTCTATAACCTGGGCGGTTTTGTAAGCGTGGTTCAGATGCTGGGCAGCACTGACCTCCACCACAACAACATCATCGCAAATGACGGAAAGCCTGTTGTCATCGACTACGAGCTTATGATCACACCTGGCTACAGAAAGCCGGATAAAAGCCTGACAAATGATTTCAGATATTCAGTTTATTTCAGCAACCTGATGCCATCAAGGCGTGGCGATGTGGAACTTAGTATCCTCTTTGCAAGGGATGAAGAGAACAAGAGTGCACCTGTTGTGGATGGAAGCCGCAAGGCCATCATGGATTATCCTGATGAATTCTTTGCCGGACTTCGTGACGTATATCATAGATGCATGGAACATAAGAACGAGATCAAGGATTTCATCCTCTCTATGAAGGGTCTTTATGTGCGCCACATTTTCAGGGGTACCAGAGTATATGCTGACCTGATGGAGAAGACTCTGGAGTCTGCCTGGGTTGAGGATCCAAATGTGCGAGATTCAGTTTTTGAAGCGCTGTCTGTAGCTATGAAGCGAAACGGTTCAGATAAAGCTGATGATCTCACTAATGCTGAGACGGATGCCATAATGCGTGGCGATATTCCATATATCTATATGAAGACCGACAGCTGTGATCTCTATGCTGACGGCCGCGATGTATATGAGGATTTCTTTGCATTAAGCTGTATCGATAATATCCTTTCAAGGATTGATTACTTAAGCGAGTCTGACCTTGAATTTGAGGAAAAGCTTCTCCGCAAGGCCATGACAAGAGCTTTAGTTCATAAGAAAAAGCAGCCACCTGAAGAACCTACGATCACCGGATCAAAAGAGATTTCCAATGAAGTTCTTCTTGCCGAGGCTGATAAGATTTTTGTAGATATAGCCGATGATGCCATAACTACCCCATCAGGCAGGATGTGCTGGTTCGGTCCAAATTATTTTCTGGAAACAGGAATGAATATTCTGGGCACTGGACTGATCGACGGAATCACCGGACTGACTCTTTATTTCTCCATGGTTTATAGATTTTCCAAGAATGAAAGCATTCGTGCCAGAGCTAAGAAGCTGGTTGAAAACTTCACCAACTCCACAGAGAAATGGGCTGATGGTCTGGATACTCTCGAGATCATATATCCTAATGTTGAGAATACAGGTATGTCTACCGGACTTACTGGCAAGCTGATGGCGTACAGAATTATTGGGAAAAATATGGCTGCAGGACAGCTGATAGATGATGCAGATGCGGACAAGGTGGCAGATAGGTACAAGACCCTCTGCAGCAAGATGATCCGTCAGATAGCTAAAATGGATCTGTCATACGAGAAGGTGGACATCTTCAGTGGTATTGCAGGTCTTCTGAAGGCTCTCTGCAAATATGATGATTTCTATAATGAACCTGGAGTTCCTGAGACAGTAAACCGACTGGCAGACAAGCTGATATCAATGGCAGGAATTCCTTATAAAGGCACTTATATCTGGAAGACTCTCACACCTGAATGGCCTATATCTGGTTCCGGACATGGACAGGCAGGTATTGCTTCTGCTCTCCTGCTGGCTGGGAAACGCCTGGGAAGAGAGGATCTGATCAAAGCCGCATACTCTACATTTGACTTTGAGAAGAATACTTATTCCAGTGCTCTTAAGGCATGGCCTGACAGAAGAAGCGCTGAGAAGACCGAAAACTACCTGAGTGGCTACTGTTCAGGTGCCGCAGGAATCGGAATAAATGCACTGGAAGCACTGGCTATACTTGATGAGGGTAATTCTATCGTAGATATAAATACAGCTGCACCAGGCACGGAGAATTATAAGGAGACATTGTGCCAGGCCATGGAATCCGTCCATGCCCAGCCTCTTATCTATAAGGACTTCCTGTGCTGTGGTAACAGTGCTATGGTGGAATTTCTCCTGCAGGCAGGAAGAGCCCTTCAGAATGATGATCTAATTGCCGAGGCTCGTACACGTATGGCCGTGGTAATGGAAAGAGCTGCAAAGCAGGGACATTATAATTGTATAAACCACAGTCTCAATAACATATTCTCAGCCAACCTGTTCTATGGGGTTGCAGGAATCGGTTATGAAATGTACCGACTCATATATCCTGAGGAGACTGAGAGTATACTTCTGTAAAATTCATATATTGAATGTCGAAATATATGCTATAATTTGTATATATTATAGAAACCAGTTAACAAGTATTAAAAATCATCAAAAAGAGAAGGAGAAAAGAATTATGGAAGAGAAGAAGGTAGTAGCAAAGGAGAATCTTGACAAGGTAGCAGGTGGTGGAGATTTCGGAAAGTGCTGTCCAAATTGTGGTAGCTCTGACGTTAGATTCCTTTATGAGCATGACGAGATCGGCGTGTTCAGTTGTCCTAAGTGTGGAAATGTTCAGATTCCTTACTAAAATGAGGCGTCTGGCATGACACAAAAAAAAGCACTTCAGTGAAGTGCTTTTTTTAATGCTCTCCCCGCCGGGAATATGTCACGAATGATGTTACTCTTCGTTATATGTAACCTGCTGTCTCTTAACCATGTCAGCAAACTCTCCGTTCAGCTCCATCAGGCTTTCGTAGGTCCCATCTTCTATGATGTGTCCATTCTTCAGCATGATGATCCTGTCGCACTGACGTATTGTAGACAGACGATGGGCTATCACGATACGAGTACATTTCAGCGAATCCAGAGAATCAGATACGATCTTCTGTGTCTTATTATCCAGAGCTGATGTAGCCTCGTCAAACATCAGGATATTCGGCTTCTGAGCAATGGCACGGGCGATCATGATACGCTGCTTCTGTCCGCCGGATACACCGCCGGAGTTGCTGTTGATCATGGTGTGCATACCCATCTGCATGTTGTTGATATCATCTTCAAGACCAGCCATCTTAACTGCTTCCCAGGCCTCTTCTTCAGAGATATTTGGTGCAGATATAGTTACATTTGAGAAGATATCTCCCTGGAACAGCATTCCGTCCTGAAGAACTACACCGATCTTTCTTCTGAGTGATCTCAGGTCCATGCTGTTTATATCTCTGCCGTCATAATAGATTCCGCCGCTCTCCGGATTTTCAAATCCGAGAAGGAGACGCATCAGTGTTGACTTACCGCAGCCTGTACGACCAACGATAGCCACGTACTGTCCCGGCTTGATCTTAAGGCTCAGGTTATCAAGTACCAGTGGCAGGTTCTCGCCATAACGGAAGGACACGTTGTCCATCTCGATTCCACCGTGAAGTTCAGATATAACCTTACGACCTACATTTATCTCAGGTACTTCGTCAAGAACAGGCTTCATCATCTTGTAGATAGGCCATATCTGTGCAACCGTATTTGTAACAGCTGACAAGGCTATGAATGATGCTGAGATCATTCCGTATGCAGAGTTAAATGCATAGTAGTCGGATGATGACATACCGCTCTTGAAAGCTGCATAATAAATCAGTATCTCACCAACGATAGTAATAAATGTAGACAGTGCTGTATTTATCACTACGATAGTTGGCAGGTTATAAAGTGTATTTGCAGTATTTGCATAGTAGTCAGCCCATTTAGCAAAGGCACGCTTCTCTGCACCTGCAAGCTTGATCTTCTGAATTCCCATAAGCAGGGAAAATGTAACGCCGTTCTCCTTTGCAGTTGCGTCCATCTGACGCTCTGTAATCTTCGCCTGTACTCTTCCGGCAATGATTGAGAGTGCAAGAGTTGCTATAAGTGTAAGGATTGCAGGGAAACCAACTGCTGCTCCATACGCGAATATCTGCGCTATAAATACCAGTGAGAACAGTGACGTAATAGCGGTATTAAATACCAGGTCATTTATGTATCTTGAAAATACATTATTCTTGTACATACTGGATGTCAGCTTTCCGGCATTCGTCTTGCGGAAGAACTGAACAGGCAGTGACAGGATTCTCATCATCATGGAGGATTCCATTGCTACTGATGACCTGTTATTAATTCCGGCCAGTACCATTTCCGAACCTATCTTCAGCATACTGCTGCTTATTACAAGTGCAATCAGGAATACTGCCGCTCCTGTGAAGAGCTGATAACTGGAATAATCCAGTACGTCCCCAAGCAGGAATTTGTTGAGCTTAGGAAGCATGTAGTTAAGAAGTGTATAAGCTGCAACAAATAGTAGGAATAATATATGTTCTTTACTTGTCTGTGCTGAAAATACGAACTTAACCAGTTCCTTTAGACTTACTTCCTTGATTGGAAGTGGCCTGTAGAACAGATATGCTGTAGTCTGTATCTTCGATTCATTTGCTCCATTTATCTTAACAAGCTTTCCCGTCCTCGGATCAAAGATAGAATATCCACCGAATTTAGCGGGTATAAGTGCAACCAGTCTATTATCATCTACCAGTCTTCCCAGCATAGGTCCGTTGGCGTCCTTGCGCCATCCCTTGGAGAGTTCCACCCTGCGGTGCATGACTCCTGAAGGCCTGAGCAGGTACTCAAGCTGATCAGCCAGCTCCATCTCCTCTTCCGGCACCTCAACTGCTGTGATATTGAAGTACTTCAGTATCTCACCTACAGCCGATACTGCAACAGACTGTTCGTTGTACATTTCCTCAGCCCGCTGCTCACCCATGATGACGCCGGCTAAGCGAACATACGATTCTTCATATATATGCTGGTCGCTTTTCTTGCGCTGTTTTATCTGTTGTTCAAACCAACCCATATGTTTTCCTTTCTGATGTGGTAATCTTACTCGTTGTTTACTAACTCTGAATAGATGCCGCCCTTTGACAGGAGCTGATTATGAGTACCACGCTCCATTACTTTACCATGCTCCATAACTATGATCTCGTCACAGTCACGGATTGTGGAAAGTCTGTGGGCAATTACTATACATGTTATGCCACGATCCTTGATAGCCTTAACAACGTCGAACTCTGTCTTTGCATCAAGGGCTGATGTAGCCTCATCCAGAATGATTATGGATGGGTCCTGAGCCAGAACTCTGGCCAGCTCCAGACGCTGTCTCTGTCCACCGGAGAAATCCTTACCTCCGGCAAGCATTGTGTACTGGTATCCGCCTTCACGTGTCATGATCTCATTGTGGATCTGAGCATCTCGGGCTGCCAGTATCATTTCAAAATTCTCAATAGATGTATCCCACATCTTGATGTTGTTCTCGATCGTATCCTCGAACAGTGTGATGTTCTGATCGACAACTGCAACCGAACCCGTAAATACTGCTCGGTCTATATCTATAAGAGGCACTCCGTCAAATGTAACGCTGCCGCTCATTGGCTGGTTAAGGCCTGATATAAGCTTCGCCAATGTGGACTTACCGCATCCGGATGGTCCTACGAAGGCCACGCTCTGTCCAGGTTTTACTTCCATGTGGAAGTCCTTTATAAGTGGATCCTCAAGTCTGTTGTAACCGAAAGTGATTCCTTCCATGGTTATCTGACCTGAGAGCTTGTTGTAATTCTTCTCGTCTGATACAGCCTCATCTCTCCAGAGGATATCCTCCTCTGTTTCCATTACATCATCCAGACGCTCCATCTTGCTGCGCATTTCCTGTATATCCTGGCTGGCTCTTATGAGCTGACTTGCAGGACGTGTAAAGGATGTTAAGAATCCCTGGAATGACATAAGGAGACCAGGAGTGAACTGACCCTTAAGTATCAGGAGAACACCTACCAGAAGCACCACATTTCCACTAAGGCTCGATACGATGAGCGGGATCATTCCCAGATAACGGTTTACTCTCTCGTACTTAACCTGCTGTGTATTTGCCTCTGCCTGAAGTGATGCCCACTTCTCGAAGAAGCCGTTCTCAGCACCACTGGCTTTTATTGTTTCTATCATATGAATACCTGATGACATGGTTCCGTTCAGCTGGCCAAACTTCATCATCTGAGCACGGGTGATATTTACCCTGAGCTTAGAGATGATACGGCTGGTTCCTGCATTGATAACAACTGATGCAATACCGATCAGTGCCAGAACAGGACTGCAGGAGAACATAACTGCCATGTACAGGATCATCATTAATGACTCTAAGAACATTTCACCGAAGGTATTAACCAGGGTGGATGCTACTTCGCCATTGAGACCCTTTCTGAATCCCAGGTCGCCCGCCAGTCGCTGTTCGAAGAAGCTGATAGGCAGGTGGAACAGATGCCACATGTAACCGGCTGTTCCGGTGATGGCCATCTTTCCGTTGATCTTGACCATGTAGTAAGCCTTTATGCCATCTACTACAAAGAGCGTTATGGCAACAGCTGCGAATAACAGGAAGAAGGCTGTAGCCCACTCTGGATTTCTGTTACTGAGTAATCGATCGATGAAAACACTTGCGAAGCTGTATCTGAACAGCATCAGAATGGAGCTGAGCAGTGTTGTAAGGAACACGAAAATCAAGGATGCTGTCGCACCCTTCAGATGTTCTTTCGTGAATTCCATAAGAGTCTTACGATGACCTTCAGGCTGGAAATTCGGTGAAGGTTTCAGGAAGAGACAGTTCTCTGTGTACTTCTCTTCGAAGGCTTCTATTGGAAGCGCATAGGATCCTCTTGCCGGATCGTTGATATATACTTTTTTGCCGCGGACTCCCTTGATAACAAGGAAATGTATGTAGTCCCAATGAACGATACAAGGGAAGGTTGCCTTCTCCAAAAACTCTTTCGCATCATACTGATGTACTTCAGTTTCCATATCATAGGCTCTTGCCGCCCTTGCGATATTATTTATATTTGAACCGTCGCGGCAGGATCCCGTATCGGAACGGATAAATCCGGTAGGAAGCCATTTATCGTAGTAACCCAGTACCATCGCAAGTGATACTGCGCCGCACTCGTCCTTTTCATACTGCATGATATAAGGAACCTTGGCAACGCCTTTAGTCACAGGCTGGGCTATCTTTTTATTTTCTGCCATTTAACCGGTCTCCTCTATCTTCTCTTCTTTATCAAAAATGAAATAGGCGTTACGACCTCAACAGTTGCATCTGCTGGGTATACGCTGTTTGGCTGATCGCATGGAACAACTGCTGAGCACACTTTGCTGTCAGGTGAAAATTCTCTGGACAGAAGCTTGCTGTTCTCAGCCTCATCATCAATATAGGTTTCCTTATCTACTGAGCGGATTGTGTAATCAGTTCCATTGATACTTACATCCATTCCCTCCTTGATATTATTGGAGTACTTGATGTCGAAGTATACAACTGCAGAACCATTCTCCACCACTGCGTAGCCGTGTGCCACTGTCTTCAAATGTGCTTTGCTCGCCCAGAACAACGCGCCTGCTACCAGGATCAGAACTGCAATAAGAACAAGCCATACTGATGGCGTTGTTACATGTATGTACTCACTGAGTTCATCCGGTGACGCTATTGCTGCGCTTTTTTCTTGTTTTGCCATATCGTTCTCCGTTTCTGTACATTTTACTAGTACTTATTTTAATCACACGTTGGTGTAATTGTTTGTGTTATCCATTAACGGGTTACCCTGCTCCAGGTCCACGTATGCAGGATTCTCCACCTTTTCGATGTTCGTCTTTATCTCATCTATGTACATCTGATCCAGAAGGAATTCACCCTCGGTATACATGTCAGCATTTCTGCTCTCCAGGGCTTCTTCAGCCTGAGCTATATATTCCTTGGCACGATTTACGTTGTTCAGAACATACAGATAATAGTAAGCCAGAACTCTTCTGCCATTGGCATCCTTGTCGGGTTCAAGTCTTTCTTTTATGATATTATAGAACTTCGTCGCATTCTCCCTGTTGCGGTTGATATATGACGAATAGAATATCAGGTGATAATAACAACCTGTATAGGCAACAAATGTACTATATCCACCAGGACCTCTGAGCATTGTATCCAGGGACCTCATGTATTCATGCAGTCTGTCGAAATCTCTAGTGTACAGCGCCTTGGATATACACATATTCATATGTATCACACGGTATGTCGTATTTACCTTAGGATCATTTGCAACATCAGGATAAACCTCTATGTCGGCAAAGCTGCCGTGCCACAGCTTATCCAGACTTGCAGCATATAAATCTCTTGCATGACGATTTGACTTATTCCCCATTTTCAGAGCCGTTAGTACAGGCATACAAATCGTCATATACATTGCACCAAATACAATAAATGTCACGAAGAGATTCTGTCTGGCGAAAAGTCCACCCTTACAAATGAACAAATAAATCACGCATGGTATCATTACGATCACAGTCGTGACAGCCATGCATGAAAATCCGTATCGCGTATCTTCGCTTTTTGATATTTGTGGTTTACTGTATATTAAAGATGGGAAAAATGTGAATTTTCCCTTATGCTTCTCAACTTTCCCCTTTGTAGAAGATTTGGTCCACTCTGTCCCAAACAAGGCAAATCTAATTAAATAAAGTCCCATAATCTTCGCCAGAATAACCTGGGAAAGCGAGAAAACAATGTTGTATGCATATATTCCTAATATAGAACCAAAAAACGCCATTTCCTACCCCCTCATCCTATTTATAATAACATGAATGCAAATCCGTTATCAATCCATTTAAATCTGGATTGTCAAGACATTGAGGCCCAGAAGGTTCTGATAATTAACGCTCTCAGCGATGCTGTAGACCAGCTTGATTCCGATGTTCTTTCCAAACTCGCCAGTCTTCATTGCTTCGCCTCTCTTCTCCGGGTTAAATTCTGCACAGTTATCACGTATGCACATGATAATCTTGTCATCCTTTGATGTCACTCTTATGTCGATAGAATGACTCTTATTGTCCAGATTGAAACCATGGCCAACTACATTTCCAGCCATTTCTTCCAGACATAGTCCGGCGAAGGTTGAGCGGCGTCGGTCGATATTATGCTGCAGGCAGAATTCTCCTACCCGGGCAGATACCTGTGAGACTTCTTCCATATTTCGTATAGACACGTCAATACGGTCTTCTTCTCTTGCTCCAAAGTGCTTAGGTATAGCCATGAGATCTTCCAGAGTAACCGGGAATTTCTTGTTAGTGATCATTGCACCTATAGCGATGACTGCCAGACATATAAATCCGTTCAGTACATTTGATATATATAATCCATTTAATATAAGCAAAGGAATAAGTACGAAGCTGCAGGCTACAACGCCTACCATTCCATCGATTATCGGAAGGATGACTGACATAGCCTTCTTCTCCATAGTCTGCGCATAGCATGCGTAGTCCAGACTGAGTACTGCCAGTGGCATGCAGAGCGGCAGGATACGGAATCCCATTACGGTCATGTGATAAACCGGTGCCGTTGGATCGTGGTAGAACAGATTGGTCAGCGGTTCTGCCAGTACTATAAGTGATATTACGATGGCGCCCATCAGAAGCATTCCCTTGGTCATAACGATTTTGAATACGTCTACCAGAGACCTTCTGTCCTGCTCACCGATAAAAATACTGAAGAGCATACGCGATACGGCAACCATTCCAAATGGAACAGCCCAGATTACTGCCAGCAGGGAATTCGATGCTGCGAAAGCTGATATACCATCTGAGCCCACGTACTTCAGTACCAGGAAGTTTACTATGAGGCAGCGGAACATTTCAACAAATCTCGAAAGCGCGCCTGGATAACCCAGCAGAACCATTTGCAGGGTCTCGCGCCATCTCACGGATTTAAGGTCGAATTTCCATTCGCTCTTACCTCTTATATAGTAGATAGCCATCACGCCCAGGAATATCCATGTGGATATAGATGAGCTGAGTCCCAGTCCGAATGTGCCCATTGGAAGTATTACCACGAACAGATGGTTAAGGATTGCATTTGTTACAAAGCATGAAATGCTGGCCACCGTTGTACGCTTTGTCTGGTTCTCCAGAGACAGGAAAGCGAACAGCTGCTGTCCTACAACCAGCGCAGGTATTCCGATAGCCTGGCCAATGATATATGAATTCAACATTTTGAGATCTTCTGCTGTTGATGTAAAGACTGATGTTGCATTTGTTACAACACATAATATAAGAATGATAGATGTCAGAAGCGAAAGAGCAAGTGATACCACCAATGTCAGGGTGAATATACCGTTTATATGCTTTCGATCCTTCGTCAGATAGCGGCCGTACAGAATCTGTGAACCGCCCACGAACATGATGCTTGCCGCATATAGGAAATGATTAAGAGGTCCATAGAGTCCTATGGCCGTCATTGCAGTTGTTCCTATTGCGTTACTAGCATACAAACTGTCTACGATTCCGTTCACGGCATTGATAACGATCATCAGCACCTGGAACGGAAGCAATCTGAAGAATAATTTTGAAAGTAGTTTGTATTCAGCTTTATTTGTCATTTCTTATCCCCTATTACTCTTATACACTTTTCTATTTGCTAAAAAAACCCTTACCTGCCATGATGAATTTCACCCTCATTATCATTGTATCAAAGAGTGAGACAATTGAAACACTACGAATTAACCTAACATACACATTATATACATTGCAGTACATTTCACTTCGACTGCGGGAGATGATTTTTTTACATATGTTATTTATGGTTTCATAAAAAAACGAGTTTATGGTAAAATGTATTCTGTATATGTTTTTAACCAATGGAGGGTGAAAAGTATGGGGTTATTTGATTTTTCTAAGGCCAACGGAACGGGCTTTGCCAAGGTTCCGAACAAGCTGAATCTGACGAATGAGGATCTGCTGGATAAGCTGTCAAATGTGCGTGTCACATTCGGAACTCCAGAAATGGGAAAGATCGGCGATTACCAGGCTGTTTTATATAAGAAGGTAACGAAGAAGTACAGCCTATTCGTGCGCACCAGCGGCAAGAGCATCATTATGGGCAAGATTGCCGGCAGCGGCGCTTCTATGGGACTTGACTACAGTGTCAGCATTGCAGCCGAGCGAAAGGATGAGCAGACTTCCATCGCAGATCACGCTGTTGACGAGCTGTCCGAGATTGTGGGCAAGATTGCCCGGGGCGAGGAAGTATCGGCAAGTACTGCTGTTGCTTCCATCAATACCGAGACAGGCGAGCTCATAGAGCTTTTCATGCGGCAGAAGGTTCTGAATGTAACTCCCGATTTCAATATATTTGACGCAGATGAAAATGCCATTTATTACATCGAGGGCGATCCTGCACAGTTCTTCTACACCATCTATGATGGCAACGAGGAGATAGCACGGCTGAGCCGCAAGATCATTGCTCTCATGCCTGAATATATCATCAAATTCGACGGCGAGGAGATCGGCCGGATCAAGAAAAAGGCGCGGCTCACAAATGCTCAGTTCACCGGAATTGTTAATGGCGAGGAGCTGATGATTGAGGGCGACATGTATGGATTCGATTTCGATATCCGCGTCGGCGACAAGATAATCGGCCACGTTGATACTAACAGCCAACTCTTCCGCGACAGCTATCGTATCAGCGTATACGATGAGGCTTATCAGGATCTTGTGGTCATCCTGGCTATCATCTGCGATAAAGAGCAGGATGGAACGACTTAGGAGTTGATTGATACTAAGATACGAATCATGATTTGAACAAATTGCGAGGATAGATATATGAGATCATTAACAGGAATAGATAAATGTCCTAACTGCGGCGGCAAGCTGATCCAGCTCCGTAATAAAATGCACTGCGAATACTGCGACTATGAATTCAAGGTTGAGGGTGCAAGGGACGCAGACGCCGGAATCGGCAAGGCTGAGGACGGATTCATTAAGGACAGCTGGTTTGATTACCAGGTTGCACTGAAGAAACTCCAGAAGGGTTCAGATACAAAATCTATGATGAAGGGATTTAATTTCTGCATCAATGAACTGGGAACCTCCGGAGAGATCTGCGACTACATTATTAAGAAGCTTATGCCTAAGGCTGGAATTTACGCACCTAATATCAAGGACGATAAGCTGAAGGTATTCCTTAAGAACCTGAGAGGCAAGGTCAGTGAGCATGAGAATATACTCTTCTATGCCAACACCGGACTCTTCTCTGCAGGCAAGGCAGGATTTATAATCACCGACGAAAAAATAGTATTCGGTGCAAAGAAGATCAAGGAATTATATTTTTCAGAATTAAACGAACTGGCATTCCAGTCACAGGATGACATGGCCATACTGTATCTGAACAATTCCTATGACTATCCGATCTACGGCATATCCGGCGGTGGCGGCGAATCCATCGGCGTCTTCGGCGCATTAGTTGCAACCCTTGCCTTCGAAGAAAACCAGGGAAGAGAAAAAATCGTTGTCCGCGAGTTTGATGACGGACTATAATTCACAAAATTTTCACGGTGACAGGTGCCACGCAAAGTCAGTCGCAATCAGTCAAAGTCGGTCACGATAAAATGATAAGGAGATAAATATGGATAAGATATGGGAAGAAATGTACGCCGCAGCGAAGGCTGCCTTAGGCGCAAAGGTAATTTCAGATTATGTTACAGCAGGCGAGGTTTCCGCTGCTGTACTTTCCAAATCGGGAAAGATTTATACAGGCGTATGCATTGACACATGCTCTACTCTGGGCATATGTGCAGAGAGAAATGCGATCTTCAATATGATCACAAACGGCGAGTACGAAATCGATCGCGTACTCTGTATATCACCTAATGAGGGAAAGGGCGGACCTTGCGGAGCCTGCAGGGAGCTGATGGTTCAGCTCATGCCTGGCGGCAAGTACAAGGATATAGACATAATGATGGACTACGCAAACGACCGCGTTATGAAACTCGGCGAGCTCACACCAGAGTGGTGGATTGACTAAGCTAAACCGGAGTAACCTGGTGCTTTCTGACGAAGTACACAAAGAAATACATGCCAAGTAAAAAAACGAGAATCATCTCAATCAGCATGGCCAGCACCATCATCGCACTGACAGCCCACATATCAATTTGACTTTTATATTGTGTGATCCTATACGGCTCAACAATTTCATATTGACCGGAATTGTCGGTATCGACATATTCAGGCGCATCAGCATAACCTTCGACCTTGCCATAAATGACAAGCCCGGAGGTTTTTCCATTTGATTCATCAATAAAATGCGCATCCTTCTTTACAAGAAAGTCCCTGTGAAATGTGCCGTCTACGAAAGACTTCTGCTCAGCATGATAGTGATTATAGGTAACACCATCCAGCATAATCTCATCTTCCAAAGTACACACTGAATAAGCCCGGTCGTAGCCTGCAGCCCTGGCTTCCTTTACCATTTGGCTACGCTCTCGGTCGTTCTTAGAATCAACAACAGAAAGCACTGCAAAAGCTGCGATTGACACAACCGCTATGCCAACAATGACTCCAATCAATATTTTCCATAATTTAAAATCCCCAAGTGTTTTCATATGACAATCCTTTCATAGATCATCCTAACACTTAGGGATATATAAATCTTTAATAATTCTTTAAATCAAAAAACTAATCTTCGATTTGATGTTCTCGAAGTCGACAGTACATTTGCCATCCCAAATTCCAACTGGAATCGAATCATCAAA
The DNA here is from genome assembly GCA_946183625.1 of uncultured Lachnospiraceae bacterium. Lineage (GTDB taxonomy): Bacteria > Bacillota > Clostridia > Lachnospirales > Lachnospiraceae > Eubacterium_Q. The sequence continues at coordinate 501 of CAMHCL010000013.1, read as the reverse complement.
TGTATATTCTATGGAATCGTTGTTCTTTTCAAAATCATAAACCAATATCTTCTGCTGCTTCGGAATCACGATCCAGTATTCTCGCACGCCGGCAGCCTTGTACTTCCTGCGCTTGATTTCCATATCCGTATACCAATTACTCTGAGAGAGAATCTCGATGATCAGATCCGGAGCGCCATAAATTCTCTGCTCCGTAATCTTGTCACGGTCGCATACCACGAAGACGTCAGGCATTACCATGGTCTTATCGTCGCAGTCCAGCTGAACATCAGTCGGAGCGGCGAAAGGCACGCATAAGCCATTATTATCAGAAATATAATTCTCAAATGTACTGGCTATCATCATTGATATTCTCTGATGGATTGTGGAAGGTGCTGCCATATCGTAGAATTCGCCATCTATGAGTTCAACACTCACGCCTTCAGGAAGTGATAGGTAATCGTCAATCGTCTTTCCCGCTCTGTCTTCTGCTTCTGTACCGCATACTGCAACCGGGATATC
>CAMHCL010000012.1 GCA_946183625.1 uncultured Lachnospiraceae bacterium | reverse complement strand
CAAGTGCTCCAGATCTACCCTGCTGAGCTGCTGATCCCATAACACCCTGAAGGTGGATGATCTTGTACTCGCTGAGGTTCTGATCCTTAAGCCATGTAGCTGCCTGCTCGCCTTCCTTGTCCATATCAGATACGATTGATGCTGCATAAAGACTTGGATCTGCATCGATTGTACGGTCGAAAAGGATTACCTGGATTCCTGCATCCTGTGCATCCTTGAGAACTGAATCCCAACCTGATGTATCAGCTGCTGAAAGAAGCAGATAGTCAACGCCGTCCTGGATGAACTTCTGAGCTGCTGTGATCTGCTCGTCGTTCTTAAGGCTGTATGCGAATGAAGCTTCATATCCGTTAGCTTCACTAAACATTTCCTTAAGATCCTTGTCGTTAGCTGTACGATAACCAGACTCGTTAGGATCGTTGTTGATGATACCAACCTTGATCTTATCACCACTTGATGATGAAGATGAGCTGCTATCAGCAGAACCACTATCACTTGATCCTGAATCCTTAGCTCCGCAAGCTGCCATGCTAAGTACCATAGTTGCTGCAACTACTGTTGCCAGTAATCTCTTACCAAATTTTTTCATAGAAAACCCTCCGTTATTCTAAAATTAATTAGTTTTCCGTTACCGATGGTTAAACTATATCAGAATATTGGAGGGTGTTATACAGAGTATCTTTCGTACTTTTTTCATATTTTTATCATTTGAAAATACTCTCAATATTTTTTTTGTGATTTTTTACGTTTTGTTAAATAATTTATTCTAATATTCCCTGCTGTTCATAATATCTTCTGTCACGATGGTTATATCGTAGTTCGTATCATCCACATTTACACTCTTAACTGTATCATCCAGGGCAAATATACTTTCATTTATATAGGTATATTTATTGTACTCTTCGCCATTTTCAATGGCATTGATTACATTTAACACCTCTTCTCCCTGAAGAGGATTACATTCCACGTCAAGAGCTATCTTGCCTGCCAGCACCTGGCTGAGACCTGAGTGGGCGGCGTCAAATGAAATGACCAGGATTTCACCATTCTCTATATCTGTACCCGGATTCTTGCCAGCCTCTTCTATGGCCTCTATGGCACCCATGGCTTCGTTATCATTTTCACAATAAACCACGTTGATATTGTCGTACTGCTTGAGGAGATTTGCCACAACCTCCTTACCCTTTGTCTGCGCATAATCAGCAGACTCCATGGCAAGTATATTCCAGCCATACAGCGTAGCAGCTTCGGTAAGGCCGTTAGTTCTTCCAATCTGGGAAGTAGCACCCTCGGTACCCTGGATATCTACTATATTTATATCCTCCGGAGCGATGCCCTTTGCTATGGTGAATTTGTTCAGCCATTCGCAGGCTATCTTACCCTCACGCTTGAAGTCAGACCCGATCCACGCCTTGTATAGAGATGTATCTTCTACATCTACCATTCTATCCACTATAATTACAGGGATATTTGCATCATTCGCTTCCTGAAGCACAGTATCCCAGCCCGTCTCCATTACAGGTGCCAGGACTATATAATCCACTTCCTGCTGAACGAAATTACGGATGGCAATGATCTGCTTATCCTGCTTCTGTTGGGCGTCATCATACATTAAGTCTACGCCGTTGCTTCGGGTCATGGTCTTCCTGAAGGACTCCGTGTTAGCTACACGCCAGTCAGATTCCGCACCTACCTGTGAGAATCCCACCGTAATGAGATCCGGTTCCTGATAAGCCGTCTGAATATCCTCGGCCTTCTTCCCGCAGCCATTGAACAGCGATGTCATCAAAAGCAATGCCAATACAGTCGCCATCATACGTATTATTTTTTTGTATTGATTTTTTCTTCTCATATCTCCAACTTCCCGTAGCAAAGTTATAATTCCCCAGTCAACAAAGTACATACCGAATGACCAACATATAACTACGAGGAACCATGTAGTGACGTCAGTTCTTAGTCTGTGTATTTTACAGACTTAGAACTGCTAGGTCACGATTTGAGGCGCGAGCCGCGTGACGAGTAGCTATATGTTGGTCATTCGGTTCACTACGTCACTTTCGGAATTCTTACTTTAACTATCGTCCCTTTCCCATACTCACTATCAACCCATATACCATAGCTTGCCCCGTAATTCTTTACAAGGCGCTGCTGTACATTTGCCATGCCAAAGCCTGACTGATCGTCGTCGACAATCTTGCCGGCTATCAGGTTTCTGAGGTGGTTCAGCTTTTCTTCATCCATTCCGATTCCGTTATCTTCAACCTCGAAGACAACATCATCGCCTTCCAGTCTGCCTCGTACATTTATCATGCCCTTGCCACGTTTGTTCTTGATACCATGATAAATGGCATTCTCAACTATAGGCTGCAGCGTCAGCTTCTGGATATGGTAACCCAGTATTTCTTCATCGAAGTCCAGCTTGTAATCCAATATGTCCTGATATCTGAAACGCTGTATCTTAAGGTAGCTCTTTACGTGCTCCCTCTCATTTTCAATTGTGATCTCGCTGGCACCCTTGCTGAGTGAAACTCTGAAAAATGTGGACAGATCCTGTGTCATCTGTATGGCTTTCTTGTTATCTCCAGCCTCCGTCATCCAGATGATAGCATCAAGGGTGTTATATAAGAAATGTGGATTTATCTGTTCCTGAAGCAGCCTGAGTTCTGCATCCTTGGCATTCTCCTGCTCTATGTGGATATCCTCGATAAGGGTCTCAATCTCTTTAACCATGCTGTTAAAACTCTCTGCCAGGATTTCCATCTCGTCATTACTTTCAGGATGGTAAGAAACAGTAAAATCTCCTCCCGCGAACTTCTCCGTCATATCTACCAGCTCTGTGACTGGCTTTGTTATGGTTTCAGAGAGTCTGTGAGACACAACATATATAAAGCATATAGCTAATACCAGGAGCATGACGAGGATCCTGATAGTAGCAAGAAGGCTTCCTGCAACATCACGACGGAGCATTTCCATGTTGGTCGCTTCATCGTAGATATATCGCTGAACGTCATCCTGAATAAGAGAGGTGAGGGTTCGGATATTCATATCAAGCATTTCCATATTTTCATCATAATGGCCGCCCTCTTCTACATTTGCCAGGATATCATCAACACGTTCATCCAGAATGCCCAGAAGTTTTATAAGTGCATCCAGGTCAGCCACTACATTTTCCTCAGTACTATTCTCCCTGAGTTCCACAAAATGTTCTCTGGCTTCGTGGATCAGAGCCTTCGGATCTTCGTCCTCCAGCTTCTCTTCAGCATCAGTCCAGTTTGCTGAACCTATGATGATCTTGTACATCATTTCATCCATGTCATCCTTGAATTCCATGCTGTACTTATTGGCTCCGGTTATATTTCGAACCAGAAGATCATATTCCTGATAATAAGTATAGAGTCGCGCAATGGCGAAAACCAAAAGAACGATAAAAGGGATAACACATATCCAGATATATGTTATCATCTTCGATTGTATCTTACTGGTTTTCTTCTGCCTTTTCACGACTCTTTCTTCATCCTTCTGTATTCCTTAGGAGACATACCCTGTGTCTTCTTAAATATATAGCTGAAATAATGTGGATCCCTGTAGCCCACTTCAAAGCCTACATCCGAAGTCTTCATGGATGTACATGTGAGCAGATCCTTAGCTTTATCCATACGTACAGTAGTAAGGTAATCGATAAATGTATCGCCTGTTTCTTTTCTGAATATAGCGCTGAAATGATTCGAGCTTACATTCACATAGGAAGCAACTGTCTGAAGAGACATATCATCATTCTTGTAGTTACCCTGTATGTACTCCTTAGCCTTGTCGATTATTTCTACATATCTCTTATCTGACATCTGATTACGATACTCTATAAGGCAGGTGAGCAGCTCTCTTATATAATCCTTTGCACTGTCAACAGATTCTGCATACTGCATAGTATTGCTGAGGTCGCCCAGCATTTCAGAGATATTCTCTTTGTTCATTCCAAGATTTTCAAGGAATGCAACTGCACTGAGCATTGACTCCATAAGCACGTACTGTCTAAGCATCATGGATTCAATTGCTTCGCCACCCATGCTTTCAAAATATTCATTTACCAGGTCATCCACTTCTGAAAGTGTACCATTGCGAAGAAAATTATATATTGTCTTCTTGGAAAGCATGCTGACATCCAGTGAATTAATGTCCAGGTTTTTGGAAGAAGTGCTCTTTCTGTCCTCTCTTACGTCCTCTCTGATTCCTTCCTTGTCATCCTCTGATTCCTCATAGAATACAAAGCTGTCTGTATACATATATCTCTCAGCAAATTTCTTGCTGGCATCAGCATAAGAAGAATTAACGTCTCTTATCCTGTCCACTACCTTGCCAACAGATATGAAGAACATAAGGTCATCATATTCCGACATCATCTGTTTAATATCTTCTATGCCGGTACGAATATTCTTATTTATCTCTTCCTCATCATCCGCTCTTTCCAGAAAACAGAGCACATCGCCAACCTGTTCATAGAGATAAACATGATCCTTATCACTGTATATCTCTTTCAGTTTAACATATGTGGCTTCCTTGGATGAGGAATATTCCTCTGCATCTATAGACTGGACATTTTTAGGGAACACCTGCATAAGCACCGTTGCATAGTAGGCTGCGGTTATATCAATACCTAACTCCTTGCCAAGCTCCAGTGACTCGCCCATGGACATTTTACCACCTATCACGTCATGCAGGAATTTCTGCTGTTCCAGTATCTTAATCTCTTCTCTGTCACGGATATATTTTGTGCGAAGCTCCTGTTCCTGCTTCTTGGTCTTTACAGATTCAGCAATTCTGCCCAGTTCTTCCATGAGCTTATCGCCAGATACAGGTTTTAAAATGTACTCCTCAACGCCGATGCTTATGGCTTCCTTTGCATAGTTAAAGTCATCATAGCCGCTGAGGACCACGATCCTTATGTCCGGAAGCTCCTTCTTCACCAGCTTCGAAAGCTCCAGCCCATCCATAAAAGGCATACGGATATCAGTGATCAGGATGTCAGGCTTAGTTTTGATGATCTTAGGAAATGCAACCTCTCCATCTCCTGCTTCGCCAACCAGCTCAAAACCGTTCTTCTCCCAATCCACTGATTTCTTTATGCCTTCGCGGATTGCATATTCATCTTCTACAAGAAATACTTTTATTGCTTCGCTCATTAATAAAACCTCATATTAGTTCTGACCGTAGTAAGCATTCTCGCCATGCTTTCTAAAGAAATGCTTATCTCTTATGCAGTCTGGTGCCGGCTTCACATCCGGATTGATCAGCTCTGTCTTAAGCGCCATCTTGGCAACCTCTTCAAGAACTACTGCATTATGTACGGCCTCGGCCGCATCCTTGCCCCAGGTGAAAGGTCCGTGATTCACACACAGAACTCCTGGTGTATATACAGGATTAAGGCCTCTTTCCTTAAATGTCTCGATTATCACAAGACCTGTATTTGTTTCATATGCTTCATCTATCTCTTCAGGTGTAAGCCCTCTGGCACATGGTATCTCACCATAGAAATAGTCTGCATGAGTTGTACCATAAAGTGGAATACTTCTGCCAGCCTGTGCCCATGATGTAGCCTCAGGTGAATGTGTATGAACAACTCCACCTATTTCCTCAAAAGCCTTGTAGAGCTCCAGGTGTGTTGGAGTATCTGAAGAAGGCTTATACTTTCCTTCAACTCTGTTGCCATCCAGATCCATAACTACCATATCATCAGGGCTCATTGTCTCATAATCAACTCCGCTTGGCTTGATTACGAAGAGTCCTGCCTCTCTGTCGATGGCACTCACATTTCCCCATGTATATGTTACAAGGCCTCTCTTAGGAAGCTCCATATTTGCTTCATAAACCTTAACTTTTAATTCTTCTAACATTTTACTATCCTTTCAATGTATCAACTGCAGCCTGCTCGATTGGCAGTGTCGCCTTAAAGACTTCCATAAATCTGTCGAATCCATCTATCTCTTCCTGAGTAGCTGTGATAGTCTCGCCTTCCTGTCCATCAAATATTGTATCACTTAAGTAGTCAGAAAGCGACTGCTCTTTACCATCCAGCATATAAAGTGCCAGAACAGCCATTCCCCATGCACCGCCTTCACCGGCAGTCTCCATAACAGTTACAGGTCCGCCTGTAGCAGCTGACATGATTCTCTGTCCGACCTCTTTCGTTTTAAAGAAGCCGCCGTGACCATAGAGCTTATCAACCTCCACCTTCTCTTCTTTAAAAAGTATATCCAGACCGTACTTAAGGGTGCTAACTGCTGAGAACAGATTAAAACGCATGAAGTTGGCAAATGTAAAGTTAGCATTTACATTTCTGACAAATACCGGTCTTCCTTCTGCAAGACCAGTAACCGGCTCGCCTGAGAAATAGTTAAATCCTGCAAGTCCACCACAATCTGGATCACCGCCCAATGCAGCACTAAACAGGGTGGTATAAAGCTTATCTGTATCGACCGGAGCACCGATTGCTTCCGAATATTCTCTGAAGATATTCGCCCACGCATTTATGTCTGAAGTACAGTTGTTGCAGTGAACCATTGCAACATCATCACCAACCGGTGTAGTTACCACATCAATCTCTTCATGACAGCCCTCTAGTGCATGTTCCAGAACTACCATTGCGAATATAGAAGTACCTGCCGATACATTTCCCGTACGAACCTTTACACTGTTTGTGGCAACCATTCCTGTTCCCGCATCACCTTCCGGTGGGCAAAGTGGAATTCCCGCCTGGAGATTACCGCTGACATCCAGTTTTGCAGCGCCCTCCTCTGTAAGAGTTCCTGCAGCATCACCAGCTACGATCACCTTAGGCAGGATTCCTTCCAGATTCCAGCCGAAATCATAGGAATCCATCAGCTTATCAAACTTAGCCATGTATTCCTTATTGTAATCTCTGGTTGTGCTGTCTATTGGGAACATTCCGGAGGCATCACCAACACCAAGCACCTTCTCTCCAGTCAGCTGCCAGTGGATGTATCCAGCAAGAGTAGTAAAGAAATCTATATCCTTTACATGTTCTTCACCATTCAAGATTGCCTGATAGAGATGCGCTATGCTCCAACGCTGTGGAATGTTAAATCCAAATTCACCTGTAAGCTTGGAAGCAGCCTCCTCAGTAATGGTATTTCTCCATGTCCTGAATGGAACCAGGAGCTCACCCTCCTTATTAAATGGCATGTAACCGTGCATCATGGCACTAAAGCCTATAGCGCCAACCTTGGTAATGACCACGCCATATTCATTCTTTACATTTTCAAGAAGCTCTGCATATGCGCTCTGCAGACCCTTCCATATCATATCAAGACTATAAGTCCATATTCCATCCACATACTGGTTCTCCCAACCAAAACCACCCTGGGCTAGTGGAGTACCCTTGTAATCTACCAGGACCGCTTTGATCCTTGTAGAACCAAATTCTATTCCTAATGCCGTTTTTCCTGATTCTATAATATCTTTCATCATGTACATATTCTCCTTTGTACTCACAACTCTTGAATAGGGATCCAGAAACTACATGATTCGATAATTCTGAACATCATAAAGACGAGGCACAAATACCCCGATTGAAAAATCAGACTTAATCCCTACAATATAATATTTACTATCGGCAACGAAATACATATGGTAGGTCAACAAACTTATGAAGTATTATATCATTTCCACTTTAATATGTGCAATCCATTCTACACCAGTCGCAAAAAGTAGATAAAAAATCACAAATCAGCAATAAAAAAGTGAAATGTACCGTCTACCAATTTTCTTGATATAAGGTGACGAAATGATTATAATGAAACGTACAGGGAGGTATGCTATGAAGCATTATGACAATGATAAAAGAGCCTTTAGAGACTCCCGTATATTTTTCTGTATTCTGGTTTTTATCAGTGCCGTTATCCTCATAGGTGTCACATTATGGAATCTCAACGACTCATATTCCGGCGGCAACGCCATGCCGTACGATGAAACATGGACATATGAGAGCGGATCACTTGCAGATTTTGATAATCTGATTACAGAAGAACATGTTACGATCCATAAGCGTATAGATGGCGATATCATCAACACAAAGTCTCTATGCTTTCATTCTAAAAACATACATTTCTCGATATTTCTTGATGGTGAAATGATCTATGATTTTCATCCTAAGGCTCCGAAATATATGGGAAAATCCTATGGTGTTTATTCCCATTCTGTTACTATGCCTGTAATTACCCACGATGGTGATGTTAGGATCGTTATAGATAATCTGTATCCTGGAAAACCAGGATATATCAAGGACATGCATCTTGATTCCAGTAATCATTTCATAGTAGGCGAGATTCAGGATTCAATTATTGAACTGCTGGCATGTGTCATTACAATCGTATTTGGAGTCCTCCTTGCTTTAATTGGTCTGTTCGGACGAAACTTCGGCGATAAAAGATATGAAATAGTTAGCTTTGGTGCTTTCTCCACTGCAGCTGCTCTGTGGATTGCAACAGGAACCCAGGCTGATGCTCTGCTAACCGGTGCACCCGTTGCAGTACATTTTGCCAACTATATGGCTCTGGATCTGATGACCTATCCTGGAGTTATTTTCGCTGCTTACATAACAGGCAATAAGGAATCCAAGCTGTCTATCGGTTTTGGCTTACTGGCTCTGACCAAGATCATCTTTTCAATAATTTCAACCTGCATAGGCTTCAGAGATTATCACCAGCTCCTATTCCTGACACATATACTCATAGTTCTTGGAATACTGACATTTATATACTACCTGATCAGAGGAATCGTTAAGAAGACATTGTCAAATGTCCTGGCTAAAATCGTTATTGTATTTTTTGCACTGGCAATGATCGTATCAATATATGATGTAATCATGTACTTCAACAACATGCATAATTACATCACCTTCTCCATATCAACCTCTGCACTGTACATATTCATTCTGGTGTGTGGAATTTATGAATTCGTAAGCATTACAGAGATGAGTAAGCGCGGGCAATATGCAGAAGCAATGGAACAGATGGCTTACCAGGATGAACTCACAAATATGTTCAACCGTAAAGCATTTAACAGAACCCTTCAGGAGATTGAAAAAGGTACAGAGAGCTACACCTTCGTTATGCTGGATCTGAACAATCTGAAAAATGTAAATGATGAATATGGCCACGAAATGGGAGATACATACATTGTGAGCATTGCAGACTACATCTGCAGATCCTTCCAGAATAAGGAGAAATGCTATAGGATCGGCGGTGATGAATTCTTCGTAATATCTGAATATAAACCGACCGAAGAAAGCTTTAAAAAATGCCTGACAAGACTGTCAGACATGATTGCCGAGTTCAACCAGGAGAAAAAACCACCGATTGAACTCAGCATTGCATACGGTTATGAGGTCTATGACCCAACCAAGGATGAACAAAACAAAATACTTCGAGTTGCAGATGAGCGAATGTACGAGATGAAGGCACAGATGAAACTCGCGAAGAGTTCGTAATAGTGCCGTCCGGTATGAATACATGTCCCGCGGGAGACAGGCACGGCTTGTTTAGAAGTCTTCCAGCACTCCCTTGATGCCCTCTTCCTTGTACACCTCTTTGTAGTGGTCCACTTCGTCTTTGATGAGCGCATCAATCGCTTTCATACTAAGGAGCTCCACCGGAGCTTTATCATCTGTAAGGATAAGATCCCCAGCCTCGTATTTTACGAGGCTGTTTTCTACTTTATCCATCATATTTTTCAAATCTTCATCAGTCTCCTTCTCAATACCCTTTGTCATCCTGTTTATCATGTCAGGATTGTTGGAGGCAAAGAGTTCTCTGTTGGTATTGTTCTGAACGTCAACTGTGTAGACTGTATCAAATACTGAAGATATGGTATCTGAAAGGTAATCATTTATACCACCTTCTGTATCGGTTTTCATATTCATGTTTACAACCATAACTCCGTCTTCCTTCAGCTGGCTTTTAACCAGGTCAAAGAATTCAACTGAAGACATCTGGAATGGTATGGTTATATCCTGATATGCATCCACCATGATGACGTCATATTTTAAGTTAGCCGCCTGGTCAGCGGAGATATCATATGTTGTATTCTTCTTTTCTGCTTTCAGTGCTTCAAGATACGCCCTTCCGTCATAGGTCGTAACCTTAACCTCTTCAGGAAGCTCAAAGTATTCATGGGCAAGGTCAGTTATCTTCTGATCTATCTCAACTCCCTCTACAGTAACATTATCAAAATATCTGTTGCACTGAGTCGCATAGGTTCCTGTTCCCATTCCCAGGACCAAGATTTTCACCTCGTCCTTCTCTTTTATCCCAGCCATATAAGGAGCTACCATTGCATAATCATAATACATACCGGTCAGAGTCTTCTCCTTGCGGTATACAGACTGAACGCCAAAAAGTACATTTGTAGAAAGAACTACTTTATTATCGTCTTCATAAACCTGAAGGTAGTTATAGATTGATTCACCTTCGTAGGTCAGATCCTTCTCCCAGAATGCAAAGGAATCGCCGTGGCCGAAGATACATGCGATGAGAAATATTATCGCTCCCACTATGGCTTTTACGGAACGAGTCTTTCCATATACAAAGTAGATGATCGCAAGCAGCATAAGAATTCCGGCAAAGATCAGAAACGTGATGCTCGTTCCGACCGCTGGAATGCTTATGAAGGTTGGTACAAATGTACCGATGATGCTTCCAATTGTATTCGAAGCATTCAGATATCCTACGACCTTGCCACTATCATCAAGACTGTCGACAGTATATTTTACAAGTGATGGTGTAACTGTTCCCAGCAGGAAAAGTGGGAACACAAAGATGATCATACAAGCCGCGAAGGCAGCTATCACAAGGAAGTTAGTACTGACGGTAAATACAAGAAGTGCAGATATTCCGATTACGATGTACTTTCCCACCACAGGAATAAGCGCAATCCATATGGCTGCGATTATGATCCTGCCATACAACTTATCCGGATTCGGATTCTTGTCAGCCCATCTTCCGCCCATGATATTTCCGAGGGCCATTGCTATCATTATGGTTCCTATTATGATAGTCCAGACTATCTGGGATGAACTGAAATATGGAGCCAGCAGGCGGCTAGCGCCGAGCTCAACTGCCATAACCGACATACCTGCAAAAAACTCTGTCAGATACAGGTATATCTTGTTCTCCAGAATCGGATTCTTATTTACTTCTTTCATTACATTTTACCCCTAAATAATACTTTTTATTTTATCTTACAAGCTTTAGATACAAGCTTAACAATTTCGTTCACTATTATTCCCAGTATCAGCTGTACCACAATAAAAGCTATCATGTCGTAGATTGTGTTATCAGGAATCACCTTACATATTAAACTATGAATATGTCCTGAAACTAAAACGTGAATTATTAATATATATAATGTGCTTTGGCCGGTAAGACTCAATGACTTTTTTAGCACTCCGGATAAACTATTATCCAAATGTGAAATCCATATATATATTACAAGAATAGCTGCGCTGGTACCAACAGCAACTAAACCATATGGCGAATACTTCCTCATCGCCAGCTCCATAGGTCCATTGAATAAATAGAATGCCCATACTAAAGACAGAACAAAATAAATATAATTATGCGATTTCAGAAAATCGAAAACTTTATATTTCTTGCATATATATCCCATATGATAGAATGCCATTGCATAGAATGCACAGTCAATACTCCATGGCAACCAAAAGCCCAGCTTTCCCAGAGCCAAACCCATAAGTGACATTGTAAGAACAGCAAGGCTCATAACAGCATCATTATCAATAAAATGTTCTACTACAGCATAAATGATTCTGATCACTATCAACATTAGGATAAAATATACTGGTCCGATTGATGGCACATCTGCAAAGAATCTATCGGAGTAACTCATTCCAAGTATTACGGTTTTTACTGCCATCTTTAAGTTTTCGGAATTAAGAATAATATATCCTAAAGCAAATACCATGTATGGAATCAGTGTCTTTCTGATAATTCTGAGTATATATCTTCCTAACTCTTTAGCTCCACCATCTCTATGTTTGAAGAACACTCCTGACAGAAAGACAAAAGCAACCATATGGAAACTATAAATCACATTCCACAGGCCTTTATCTATAGTTCTGTGTCCAACAATCATGATAATTATCAGGAAAGCTTTATATATATCTACTATATCGTCTCTAACACTGATAGTTTCTTTATTCTTTTCATCTTTGTTTTCAGTTCTTTTTGTAAATTTTCCTTTAAGTGATTCAGTACATTTTACAATTATAAAAATGAAGCCTTGTATCATCCCGGCAAAAATAACTGCTGTTACCATATATATAAGAATCTGAACCCACAGTTTATCCGATATCCCAATTTTACCAAACAGCTTGGCATACCAGCCACCCATGCAATCCAGCTGAATCGTGTGTACGCACAGTATGTAAAGTGAGCTTCTTCCAATCCAATCAATTACAGGTATTTTTTCACATAGCTGACATAGTTTAAGGACAATAACAGATGCCATAAGAACAACTACAGGAGTCACTACGTAATCATCTATGCCGCCACTGGCCATGTGTATCTCAGTAAATCCGAATATAAAGCCAACAATACATACTGATACAAATATAATATATATGTACCATTTTATCCCATCGAGGATATCCTTTTCAGCAAGCCATTTTCCGAAAAGCATAAACAATCCACCCATCATTCCGGATTGAACGCTAAAAGGCAGCCAGATAAATCTGGCAGTTATTATAGCTGCATACATAATGGCTATGGCTATTATGAATCTAACACTCCACTTTTTCACCCTGTCCAATAACAATCTGCATATCAGAGTTGAAAAGAATAACGCCGGCAGGAACCATATAGCTCCTATAAAACCACCAAGATCTATTCCGGCAAAAGCCGATATACTTCCATTTGCAAAAAATCCTTTTACGATAACTCTGTACAATTCTGTCGAAGCAGTCTGGATAGTATTGTCGTGATAAAAATATATATCATTAAAGACATTAAAAAAGAATATGAAGATACATGTGATAAAGTACGGCTTCATAAGTTTCGTAAATCTTTTAGTTATTTGTTCATTAAACGGAGTATTTGTGGACAGTGTATATCCACTGAGCATAAAGAAAACAGGGATATGAAATGCAAAAACGATTCTATTAATTGATTCTACACCAAAGTGACCGGCAATAATTGCCAGCATACATATTCCTTTTGCAACATCAATCCAAAGAATTCTCTTTTTATCAACTCTATCCATTTGCAAATCTTCACCTTTTACAAATCTTTCGCAGCTGGGAAGCCGTAAGCTCCTTCTGCGTTCTCTACTGCTCTCACGATTGCCTCGCCAAGCACGTCAGCGGCAAGAGCACCAACCACGTCCTGATCAACTGCAACCTCACCGGCAGATACTGCGTAAATTGAATCTCCATCAGCAGTGGTATGAACCGGACGGATAGCTCTTGCCATTCCGTCATGAGCCATTCCGGCTATCTTGCAGAGCTGAGGCTTCACGAATTTGCCATTGGTTATGATTATGGCAATTGTCGTGTTGCCCACGAACTTATTCTCCACCACCTGAAGGTTGGACTTCATAACGTCTATAGTACTTCTCAGGGATTTCTTGTCCTCTGTCAGGAGACCTGCTATCTGCCTGCCGTCCTTATCAAATATATCGCCAAGGGCATTGACGGCCACTATCGCGCCCAGCTTCAGCTCGCCGATCTGCACCGCATAGCTTCCGATACCCGTCTTCATGCAGTAATCCATTCCCAGGATCTTGCCAACAGTTGCACCGCAGCCTGCGCCATAATTTCCATCTTTATAATTTGGTCCTTCGAAAGCGATCCTTGCAGCCTCATAGCCCATCTTGGCATCCGGTCTGGTAAATGTATCGCCTACCGTAAGGTCAAAAAGATCTGACTGTACAACCAGCGGAACATGAGTTACTCCAACATCAAAGCCAACACCCTGCTCTTCCAGATAATCCATAACGCCACTGGAAGCGCCAAGACCGAAAGCGCTTCCACCTCCCAGCACTATGGCATTGATGGCATCTGCCGCCATAAGTGGATTAAGGAGCTGTGTCTCTCTTGAAGCAGGACCGCCACCTCTTACATCAACACCTGCCCTGAAGCCTGTCTCTGACAATACTACAGTACAACCTGTTCCGGCATCCGCATTCTCCACCTGGCCAATCTTTATTCCCTCTATATCTCTGATTGAAATCTCCATAGGAAACCTCCAAACACATTAATATCCCAATTATAACACACGGGGCCTGTTACTGTGAACAATTCCTCAATCTTGACAATTACACTCTCTTCGTGACAAAATTAGTGATAGTACATTTGATCAAAGGAGCGCATGTTTATGAGAATCCTGCTAGTCGAAGATGAATACTCTCTTGCAGAGCTGGTTTCAAACCGGTTGAAGAAAGAACGCTACACTGTCGATATCTCCTATGACGGGGAGGACGGACTTTTTAATGCGCTCTCCGGAAGCTATGATCTCATACTTCTGGATATAATGCTCCCTAAGAAGGATGGGCTGGAGATACTCCGCGAGATACGTAAGGAAGGCATAAGCTCCAAGGTCATCATGCTCACCGCCAAGGGCGAACTCGAAGATAAGTTGAAGGGCTTCGGTGAAGGAGCAAATGACTACGTAGCCAAGCCATTTCATATAGATGAACTGGTTGCCAGGATTGACGCGCAGCTCAGATTAGAGAAGGCCGTAAGTAATGAGCTGACTTATGGAAATGTACTTCTGGACTACAATACACCGGCCATCGAGAATAAGGAAACCGGCGAAAGCATTAAGGTGAATAATAAAGAATTCCAGCTGTTGGAATATTTCATGATGAATCATGACCAGGTTCTGTCCAGGGAAATGATCTTCGACAGAGTCTGGGGCGCTGACAACGACTCACTTTCCAACAATCTGGAAGCATACATATCATTTGTCCGCAAGAAGCTGAAAGCCCTGGATGCTGATGTAACAATAAAGTCTATAAGAAACATGGGATATAAGATGGAGGCAAGCAATGAAGGAACTAAATAAGAAGGTCTTTCTTACGATCTTCGCCATACTTACAGTATTTCTCCTGATAAGCCTCGTGATACTTAATCTCCAGAGTTATAGAAGAGAATACGAAAATGTAAGAAGAAATCTTAATATATTATATGACCACGGTATGTTCTTCAAGCCGAGAGATGACATGAACGAAAAGCCTGAGGATGCACCTGACATAGAGAATATGATGATCATAGATTATGAGGTCTATACCGTAATGATCGCCAATGGCGAGGTTGACAAAGTATTTGCTCACGGCAACATATCATCTGATTTTGATGCAGTCTCAACCGCCGGCAAAATACTGAAATCCCACAACCAAGACACAGTAAAGATCGGGAACCTGTATTTCAGCAAATACTCCTTTAATTATATAAAGGATGAATCCATCGTCATCGTCAATGATTCCAGTGTTGCTAAAAAGCTCCGCACGCTTCTGCTGGAATCGGTGCTTATCTTCCTTGTACTGGATGCCGTAATCCTGCTTATATCCAGGCTCATCACCAGCTGGATAACCAAACCTGCACGCGATGCATTTGACAGGCAGACTGAGTTTATAGCAGATGCGTCTCACGAGCTAAAGACTCCGCTGGCAGTCATCATGGCTTCTTCAGACGAGTTAGTAGCAGATGAGTCAAATGTAAAATATATAGAAAACATTAAGTACGAATCCGACAGAATGAACCGCCTGATATCCGGACTGCTGGATCTGTCCAAGCTGGAAGAAGGGGCAACGAAGGACAGTTATAAAAATGAGAATCTGTCCAAAATAGTTGAAAAGAACTGTCTGGCTTATGAAGGAGTTGCATTTGAACAGGGTGTTACAATCGACACTGATATAGAGGATGATATAACCTTTAAATGCAGCAAGGAGGATATGGAGAAGCTGTCTGCCACTCTTCTGGACAATGCAGTAAAGCACAGCTATAAGGATACAACTGTTAAGGTAAAACTCAGCAAGAGCAAGGGTGCCATAGTGCTGAAGGTCATCAACACCGGCGATCCTATCAAGGAAGGGGACGAGGAGAAAATCTTCGAGAGGTTCTATCGTGCAGACAAATCCAGGAGCCGAAGTGATAACCGCTACGGCCTCGGACTTGCAATAGCTAAGAAGATAGTAACCAATCATAACGGAACAATTAAGGCCTATTCAAAGGAGAACACGACCACCTTCAAGGCCGAGTTTAAGATTTAAGAGAGTTTGTAAAAAAACTCTCTTTTTTTAATTTTCATTTAAGGTTGCCTGATTATTATGTGTACAACAAAACGAGAAAGGAGGCAGTAACATGGGTGAATATATAGACGTTTTCAAAAGAACAGAAATTAAATATCTTCTATCGGAAGAACAATATACACAGCTGCTTTCATTCCTCGTAAATATTGCCAGCGTTGATGAATATGGAGAGACAAGAATTAATAACATCTACTTCGATACTCCTGATTACAGATTGATCAGAACATCTCTGGAAAAGCCGGTTTATAAAGAAAAGCTCAGGCTCAGAACCTACGGAAGAACGAAGGATGACACCAGCGCATTTATCGAAATCAAAAAGAAGTACGACGGAATAGTTTATAAGCGCAGAATTGGCGGAACCTACAAAGACGCATTTGATTATCTGGTAAATGGAGCTGCACCGATAGATGATTCCCAGATATCCAGAGAGATTGAAGGATTGATAAATATGTACGAAGGCTTAAGACCTTCCATGAAGATATGCTACACCAGAGTAGCAATGGTCGGTAAGAATGATCCGGAGCTAAGGATCACATTTGATAAGAATATAGAATGGTCTACTGATGAAATGGATCTCAGATCCAGAGAAACAGGAAATCCTATTCTGGAGAAAGGCCAGCGCATGATGGAAATAAAGGTTGCAAATTCCATGCCAATGGAACTCGCAGCTAAGCTGAGCGAATTAAATATATTCCCTGCATCCTTTTCAAAATACGGACGGGGATATATAGATATGATCAGTATGAATTATGTAACACCAACAGTAAAAACAGAAAACAAAGCTATATTTGGAAAAGAGGTGATTGCTTATGCTTAACAATTTATTTAATACAATTCTGACAAACGGAAGCTTTACAGGTACAGAGTTCGCAGTAGTAACGCTGACTTCGATCATTTGTGGATTCATAATAGCCATCACCTATTCCATTAAAAACAAATGTTCCAAAAGCTTTTCCATAACCCTCGTCCTCCTTCCCGCAATAGTTGAACTCGTAATAATGCTTGTAAATGGAAATATCGGAGCCGGCGTTGCAGTTGCAGGAGCCTTCAGTCTGGTAAGATTCAGATCCGCACCGGGCAAAGGCCAGGAGATCACAAGCGTATTCTTGGCAATGGCAGTTGGACTTGCAACAGGTATGGGCTATATCGGAGTTGCAATTCTGATCACAGTGATCATTTCACTGATGAATCTGATACTCAACATAAGCGGGTTCGGCGGATCAGATGACAACCACAGATCACTCAAGATCATGGTTCCTGAAAATCTGGATTATGAAGGCAAATTCGAAGACCTCTTCGAGAAATACCTTACATCCTACTCTTATGAAGAAGTCAAGACAAGCAACATGGGCAGCTTATACAAGCTCACTCTGGATGTGGTATTGAAGAATGGTGTTTCAACTAAAGCCTTCCTGGATGAACTAAGAACACGCAACGGAAACCTGGATATAAGCCTCGGCAGACGAATTGATAGCATAGACAGTTTGTAAAATGTACTTCCACCGAGGAATAGCATATGAAAGGAGTACGATTATGAGATATAGAAATAATAGAAATTCAACAAGATATATACGAAAAATGATGACTGGCGGAGTCGTTGCCGTTATGATGACCGGAATGCTGACAGGCTGTAACGGAGCATCAGGCTTACAGAGTTCTAATGATTCGACCGAAACCTCCCAGGTTTCCTCTTCCGATGACGCTACGGCAACATCAGCAAATACATCTATTGAAAATGCAGAAATAAAGTTAGCAACCGATTCAGATACTTCTACGGCAGATGCCAATGCTATAACTCTGAAAGACGGTGAAGACATCACTATAGACAAAGCTGGTGATTATGTAATAACCGGCAGTGCCAGCAATTCCACTATCAATGTGGAAGCTGGTGACGAAGACGAAGTGAATATCACCCTTGCCGGCGCTTCAATTACAAACGATGTGGCCCCATGCATATATGTAAAAAGCGCCGACAAGGTAATAATAAATACAAGTGATACTGAAAGTACCCTGACCGTATCCGGTACATTTGAAGCAGATGGCGATACAAATCTTGATGCTGTCATCTTCTCAAAGGATGATCTGGATATAGAAGGAAGCGGTACCCTTAATATAACATCATCAGATAATGCCATAAGCTGCAAGGATACTCTTACAGTTTACAGTGGAACACTAAATATCAATTGCAGCGGAAGCGCTCTGGAAGCACATGATGAGATTGAAATCACAGATGGAACTATAAATGTTGAAAGCTGTAATGACGGTCTTCATGCAGAGGATAGTGACGATGATACCATCGGTGCAATCCTGATATCAGGCGGAACCATTAACATCACCGCAGCAGACGACGCCATCCATGCAACCACAACTCTGCAGATCGACGGTGGAGATCTCACATTAAACGGTGCTGAATGTCTGGAAGGTACAGTGATCACCGTTAACGATGGAAATGTAAATATTAATGCAAGTGATGATGGAATAAATGCAGCTGCCAAGTCAGGCTCATACACCCCTTCTTTTGAAATGAATGGTGGAAATGTAACTATATCCATGGGCGCTGGCGACACAGATGGAGTTGATTCCAATGGAAATATCACAATAAATGGCGGAACATTAGATATAACCGGACAGTCCACATTTGACTACGACGGAACTGCAACCTATAACGGAGGAACCATTATAGAGAACGGCACAGAAACCAATTCTATCAGCAATCAGCAGTTCGGCGGCCAAGGCGGCGGCATGATGGGCGGCCAAGGCGGTATGATGGATGGCCAAGGCGATATGATGGGTGGCCAGGGCGGCATGATGAATGAACAGGGAGAAATGCCTGGGCCCAGGATGAACGGGGACAGAACTCCTCCTGAACGTCCGTCAGAATTTAACAATGAAACCGCTGAATAGCAATAAAA
Organism: uncultured Lachnospiraceae bacterium; assembly: GCA_946183625.1. Lineage (GTDB taxonomy): Bacteria > Bacillota > Clostridia > Lachnospirales > Lachnospiraceae > Eubacterium_Q. The sequence goes on along the minus strand of CAMHCL010000012.1, from coordinate 1,554 downwards.
AAACGGCAGCTATAAGCTGTCGTTTTTCATTAACCACAGTACCTTCTTAGTCCCATGGCCATACTACAGCAACCTCATTAAAGAGATCACCTATACTTCCGCCGCTAAACTTATCTCTCATATCTTTATGAGGATCTTCAGAACCGTACCACCATATCGCGAGAACTCGGTCCTGAGCCTTTAAACTAGTACCCAATCTAGCCATATTTGGATAGAATGCTGGAGCTCCTCCTACTACTTCCTCAAGATCTGTTACATTCAATGTTACCTTCTCATTCATTCTGTTCTTCATGATTATTTCCTCCCTAATCATTATAAATTCTTTTTCTTCATCGCTTACACTATATATACAAAGTCGATTAGGGATTAGAGACATTTAATCTATATATGAAATTATTACAACTTCTTTGAGATATCCGCACATGCTTCCATGGCATCTATCAGACTTGCTCTGAAGCCCTGTTCCTCAAGAACCTTAACAGCTTCTATAGTTGTTCCTGCAGGTGAGCAAACCATATCCTTAAGTTCACCAGGATGCTTGCCAGTTTCCAAAACCATTTTAGCGCTTCCCAGAACTGCCTGTGCCGCAAATTTGTACGCCTTAGCTCTTGGCATTCCAAGCTTTACTGCTCCATCAGCCATAGCTTCTATCATCATAAAGACATAGGCTGGTGAGCTTCCTGATACTGCGACAACACTATCCATCAGATTCTCCGGAACAACTTCTGCCTCACCAAAGGAAGAGAGAATTTCTAATGCTTTCTTTGTTTCATCTTCAGAAACTGTTGGTGCAGGACTCACACCTGTCATTCCCTCACCAACAAGAGCAGGAGTATTTGGCATAGTTCTTATTATCTTCAATTCACGGCCGAAGGCCTCGTTATACCAGGCTATAGATTTGCCAGCCACGATTGATATAATGAGCTGTTCATCCTTAAACACATCCTTAACTTCTTCAGCAACTGTAGGAATAACCTGTGGCTTAACAGCCAGCAGAACAATTTCAGAAGAAGACACAACTTCCTTATTATCAGCTGTTACATTTATACCAAATGTATCCGCAGCCTTATCTCTTTCAGCCTCAACAGGTGATGAACAAATAATATCCTTCGCTTCAATAATTCCTTTTTTTACAATTCCTCCGATTATGGCACTAGCCATATTTCCAGCTCCAATAATTCCAAGTTTCATTATTTTATTCTCCCTTCATTAATTATTATTTACTTTCAATCTCATATCTATATACTTCTGAACCTTATCCTCGAAGCCAAGCTTTTTGTATATCGGATATCCTTCTTTCGTGGCGATGAGATCTATTCTGCTGAGCTCATGCTTCTTCGCGTAGTCGATCATATTATTCATTAATGCAGTACAGATACCTCGTCCCCGATATCCTTCTTCCGTATATACGCTTAAAACCTCTGCATCAAGTCCGTTAAGGAAAAATGGATTTGCAGGCTTTTCGATAATAAGAAGATATGCCGCCGCTACAAGTCTCCCCTCTGCTCTCGCCACAAATGCGATCAGCTTCTTCCCCAGTTCTCTCTCAAAATA